>NZ_JBXWSL010000001.1:0-217347 GCF_059613425.1 Ruegeria sp. BHSA123
ATATCGGTCGTCTCTTCCACCGACAGTCCCGAGGCTGGTTCATCCATCAACAGCAGCTTGGGATCGGTCGCCAGGGCACGTGCCACTTCGACCACTTTGCGTACGCCATAAGGCAGCCCTGAAATCATCTTGTCGCGATAGGCCTGCAGGTCGAGGAAATCGATGATCTGTTCGACTTTTTCCCGGCTCTCCAACTCTTGCCGTCGGACCGCAGGGGTGAACAAAAGTTCTGAAATCAAGTTCGTTGTCCGATGCCTGTGTCTTCCGACCAGTAGATTTTGCAGGACAGTTGCGTGTTCGAACAGCTCGATATTCTGGAAGGTTCGCGCCACCCCAAAGGCAGCCACGCCAGACGGTTTAACCTGAAGCAGATCGTGACCATCAAACCGGATCGACCCTGAAAACGGTTCGTAAAAGCGCGAGATCAGATTGAAGACCGTCGATTTGCCCGCGCCATTCGGCCCGACTATGGCAAAGACTTCGCCCTGCTGAACCTCGAAGGACAAGTTGTCCACGGCTGTCAGACCACCAAATTTCAGGGTAACGTTTTCAAATTCCAGCAAGCTCATCTCAGACGCTCCGTCTTGAGATAGGATTTCTGCCGTTTGAACATGTCCTTGCGATAGAAAGGAAACAGTTCGAACCAGGTGCGGATTTTCAGCCAACGGCCATAGATGCCCATGGGTTCGAAAAGGATGAAGCCGATCAGGATCATGCCAAAGATGCCGAACTCCAGCCCCGGAATGGCAACGGTGTTTCCGCCGATGATCGCGCCGACATATTCCTTTGAAATCGATAGAAACTGCGGCAAAAATCCGATAACAATCGCGCCCAGAAACGCGCCATGAATCGAGCCCAGCCCGCCTATAACGATCATCATCAGCAATTGGATCGAGATCAGGACGCTGAAGGTTTCGTTGTTAAACGCACCAGCAAACAGCCCCATCAACGCGCCGGCCCAACCTGTAACCGCACAGGACAGGGCAAACGAAATCATCTTTGTTCGCGCGATATCGATACCCATTGCCTGTGCCGAAACCTCGGAGTCGCGCACGGCGATGAAGCTGCGTCCCAAAGGGGCACGCAGCAGGTTTACGTAACCCAACGTGACCAGAATGGTGACAGACAGAACCAGCCAGAAAAAAAGATCAGGCGTCCCCCAGCGATCAACCGTAAGGCCAAAGACCTCGACCCCGCCGATATATTTACCCGCGACACCACCAGTGATCGGCTCGGACAGAACAATGATGTCATCCATCAGGATGGACAGCGCCATTGTAAAGATCGCCAGGTAGATACCATGAAGCCTCAGGGCAGGGACTGCGACGGTCACGCCCGCGATCCCGGTCAGAATTCCGGCCAGCGGAAACGCAACCAGAAAAGGCACGCCTGCCTCAATCAGGGCCACGTTGGCGTAACAGCCGAAGGCCAGAAAGGCCGCATGGCCCAGACTGACTTGCCCTGTATGTCCGGTCAGGACCATCAGACCCAAACCGGCAATGGCCCAGATCAGAACGTTTGTCAGTTCACCCAGATAGAAATCGTCCAGCGCGAAAGGCGCAGCCGCGACGACAAACAGAAGAAGCAGATATAGGCGCAACTGGAACCCGTCTTTCCAGGGGCGGATATCCTGCATGTAATCGGTTTTGAAAACGATCCGCATGGCTCAGACTTTTTTGACCCGGACCTGACTGAACAGCCCGTTTGGTCGGAAGATCAGGACGGCAAGCAGCAAAGCGTATGGCGCGACCTGGCTGTAGCCTGCCGCGATGTACCGGCTGGCGAATGGCTCGATAACGCCTACAATCAGCCCTCCGGCCAATGCACCCGGCAAACTGCCGAACCCGCCGATCACGGCGGCGGCAAAAGCCTTGATGCCCAGCAATCCGGTTGTCGGATCCACAGCACCTTTTGCAGCAAAGAGAATTCCGGCAATTCCCGCAACACTTCCGGCCAGAGCCCAGACCCATCCCTGAACACGCCTGACGGGAATGCCCATGTAATATGCTGCCAGCTGGTTTTGCGAGGCGCCCTGCATCGCCAGCCCCATTTTGGTGCGGCTAAAGAAAACATAGAGTGCCCATGTCAGCAGCACCGTGACGACGATTATCGCGACATCTTCCATCCCCAGCACAAGACCGCCCATACGCACTTCTTTGCCCGCAAGCGGGTTTTGCAGTGTTTGCGGCTCGTGCCCCCAGATCAGACCGGCAATGAAACGGATCACAAAGCCCAAAGCAATGGTCAGTATGACAACGGCGGTCTGGCTTTCACCAAACAGGCGGCGAATGATCAGGCGATCCAGAAGATAACCGAGCGCGGCCATTATTCCCAATGATACCGGCAGAGCGAGCCAGAACGGCAACCCCATATATTCGGTATTTGTCAGGCCGATGGTCACAAATGCGCCCAGCATCATGAAATCGCCCTGCGCAAAGTTAACCGCTTCGGTAGCCTTGTAGATCAGAACAAAGCCAAGCGCGATCAGGCCGTAGACACACCCGTTCGCCAGCCCGCTAATCAGCAGCTGCGCGTTATCCACACTGTCCTCCCTCCACCGGTGTTCCAGCGTCTTGTTCCGCCCGCGTATATCCTCCGGTAACGCAGGTGAGTTCTACTATGGGGTGATAATCACCTTTCCGTCACTCTTTTTCAGCGCGTCAGCCAGATTCGGCACAAGATTTTCAAGCGTAAGGTGTTCGGAAACATCCGTTTTCCAGCGACCATCGGCAAAGCGGGCCTGAACTTCGGCCACAACCCGCACCTGGTCAGCGGGCGGCGTCGACATCATCCATTGCGTCAGCCAGAAACCTTCGATCCGTTTGCCCATGAAGATCAGCTGACCTGTCTGAGAAAGCGTTGGCGCTTGGGTCGAAAGTTTGCCGTAGCTGACCCAGCGCGCCCGGTTTGGCATGGTGCAGAACAGTTTCTCGGACAGTTGATCCGTCACCGCATCAAGGAAGACCCGAGGTTTCAGCGTGGCGCTTATCGCGGCAAACTTCTCGACGACTTCAGGATCGGACGTCACAAGCACTTCGGCTGCTCCAAGACTTTTCAGCATTTCGACTGTCTCGGCCCGGCGCACCAGCGCGATGGGTTTCAACCCCAGATCACGCCCGAGGCTGCACATCAGTTTTCCCAACTGGCTGGACGCAGCGGATATCACAAATGCATCGCCGTCTTCCCTTGCCATGTCCACCATCGTCATCGCGGTAAGCGGGTTGACGATTTGCGCGGCCCCGTCATCATCTGAAATATCCGGACGCAAGGGGATGCACATTTGCATCTGCGTCACTATGTATTCCGCCCAGGCACCGGATCCAGCGGCCACGAAAGCGACACGCAGCCCCTTCAGCGCCTCGGCACCTTTTCCGGTTGCAACGACGTCGCCACAGCCTTCGAATCCGGCCGCGGCACCTTTGACACGCGGCTGGCCATATTCACCCTTGATAAAGTGGAGGTCGGACGGATTGACCGACGACGCGCGCAGGCGGATCAATACCTGACCGGGGCCGGGATTGGGAACGGGCAGTTCCGCTGCTTCAAGCCAATCAGCCGCATCCTCGATGACTGGTCCGGTCGAAGTGTCCGAGTACCCGCCGTGTTTCAGGATAGCAGCTTTCATTGTTTTGGGCAGGTCAGTCATGGGATCATCCTCTAGATGGCGTGTTCAAAGCGCACACTTGTCTAAACAGGAAACTGCCGACTGGTGACATTGAGCGCGGATATCGTGTCGGAGCAGCCAATCAAATGCCGCACACTGGGTCAATTCAGAGAAACGATAACGTAAGGGCACGCCCGAAAAATAGGCGTGAGGGGTAGGGGGCGGGAACGGGCTACCGGCCCCTTCTTTGTTATTGCTGCGTCAACAGCGCGGTCAGTTCCTGAATCTTCAAGGCGATGGTTTCATGCGACTCTTTAATGTCATCTACGATCTTGATCGCCTGTTCTTTCAGATCCGTGGCCAATGTGCTGTCCTGAATCGAGGTCATGATGCCTTCATAGTCGAAATTGGTGGGATCCAGCTTGCCTTCCTGAATCCAGGAGTCCAGCAATTCCTGTCCCTGACCCGCCAGCGCCGCCACCTGATCACCGGCTTGCTGTGCTGCCTCGGATGCTTGTTCCGCGACAGAAGAAGCCGCCTCGCTGGCTTGATCGGCAACCGACGACACGGCTTCCTGAGCCTGTTCGGTCAAGGATGAAGCTGCCTCGCTGGCCTGTTCTGTTGCGTCTTCAAGCGCGTCAGTCGCAGCTTCCTGAGCAGTTGCCGCGGCATCAGCCACTGCATCGCCCGCCTCCTGCGTTGCGGATTGCACTTGTTCAGCCGGGGTTTGTTCGGACTGGTTGAGATAGTAGTAACCACCAACACCGACAGCGGCGATGATGAGGAGGATGAGAATACGCGACATGTGTGTCTCCTTTGGAAAATGTGTCGCCGGGATGCGTTAAATGTAGCGGATATACAAAGGGGAATTCCTGTGAATTCTCAGCAGAATAGAGGTTTGAGCCGGGCTACGCTGATTGCACCCGATTTCACGGCAAGAACACACCGGGTGACCTAAGCCACTACAGTTTCTGACAACGGACCACTTGCAATTTTGCTGAGAACCCAGATCCGACCGGAAGACGTTTTCTAACGGCTTTCGATATTGGAATTGTGGCGGAGAGACAGGGATTCGAACCCTGGGTGGGCTTGCACCCACAACGGTTTTCGAGACCGCCCCGTTCGACCACTCCGGCACCTCTCCGCGGGGGTCTGTGAGGGGGGGATTTAGTCAGGAACGAACGGGGGTGCAAGCAGAAAATTCCGGAAATCGTGAATGCCGGGATTTTCCGTTGCCTGCCAGCGTAAAACACCTACTCTGATTGCTATGACACAGTTTGCACACCGCATCGCCATTTGGTTTCTCGCCCCGCTTCTGGCACTTGTTCTGGTTCCCCTGGAGCTTTCCGCAGCGAACCGAGATCGGATCGAGGCTTTTCTGACCACAACCGGGTTTGACGTGGCTCTTGAAAGCATCGCCCTTAGCTCACGGTCCGCGCCGCAGATGTTGGGTGTTGACCCAGAGGGGTTCGGCTCGGACTGGACCCGTTTGACGGACGAGGTTTTTGAAGTCGATGCAATGCACGACACCGCTGTTTCCATTCTGGAGCAGACCCTAAGCGACGAGGCCCTGGCACACGCTGTCGAGTTTTACGCGTCTGATCTGGGGCAACGTCTGGTCGAGGCCGAGAATGCCTCACACATGCAAGAAGACGATGACGTCAAGCAATTGGCAGGTCAAAGGATTATCTCTGACCTGATCAAGAGCGGTTCGAAACGGGTCGAAAGTTTTAAACGCATGAACAACGCGATTGATTCCACAGGCACGGCACTGCGTGCCTTGCAGGAAATTCAGGTGCGTTTCCTTCTGGCGGCCAGCGCATCGGGGGTCATCGAGCTGCAGTTGGGCGGGGATGAACTGCGCGAATTGATGAAGCAAAATGAACCGGCAATGCGCCAGTCGCTGCAACTGTCTAATCTGGCCGGTGCGGCTTACACCTATCAAGGTTTTTCCGACGCTGATTTGGATACATATGTTGACGCGCTGGAACAGCCGCTGATGCAGGAAGTCTACGAGCTGTTGAACGCCATCCAATATGAGATCATGGCCATGAGGTTCGAGGTTCTTGCCGCACGGATGGCCGAATTGCACCCGGCACAGGACATTTGATGCAGCGCGTAGTTCTGGCATTTGTGGTCGCTCTGAGTTGGGCACTGCCGCTGTATGCCGATGGAAAAGTCGACCGACTGGCAAAAGCCATGCGTCTGACGCAGGTGATGGAAATCCTTGTTCACGAGGGGCAGGGCCATCGCGAGACTCTTGATGATACCTTTTTGGACAACAAGGGCGGCGCTTATTTCGAGGCGCAGGTCAATCGTATCTACGATCCCCTTTGGATGCGGAAACATTTGACGGACGCCTTCGTGGCGGGCATGTCCGATGTTCAGCTTGATCAGGCCATCTTGTTTTTTGAAAGCGATCTTGGCCAGACCATCGTAACGCTGGAAAATTCGGCCCGGCGCGCCATGTCGGATCAGGCAATCGAAGACATGGCCCGAGAAGCCTATAAATCCGCAGAACGCAGCACCGCTCAGTTCGCTTTGGTCAAGGAATATATCGAGGCAAATAACCTGATTGAAAAGAATGTTCAGGGGGCATTGACGTCAGACTACAGCTTCTTTCGGGGTCTTGATGTTGATGCGCGGACCGACGATCAGGAACTGCTGGCCGAGCTTTTGTTGCAGAAGGACAGTCGGAGCGAGGACACCGAAGAGTGGCTTTTCTCGTTTCTTCTTATGGCCTACCGCCCGTTGGACGAGGCTCAGATGCGCGAAAATATCGCGTTTTCAAGAACCGAAACGGGACGGGCCCTGAATGACGCCGTGTTTGACGGCTTTGACCGCATGTTCAATGATATTTCCTATCGCCTGGGGCAGGCGGTTGCACAGGCGCTGAGGGCGTCTGATCTTTAACGCCGCTTTGGTGTTGACTTTTACCTGCATTCTATGGATAAGCGCGCATCCCGGCCGGTTTTCCGCGCCGGGTATCGTTATTATATGGCCTGCATGACATTGTCAGGGGTCATTCACACAGCCCGAAAAGGGCGCGCTGTTCGAGGTGGCTTTCAAGTTTCTTGGGGCCAAAACACCCGCAAAGGGGACCACAGAACGCGGGTTAGAAAAGGAAAGACGCATGTTTGCGGTCCTCAAGACTGGCGGCAAGCAGTACAAGGTTCAGGCGGGCGATATCCTCCGCGTTGAAAAGCTGGCTGCCGACGCAGGTGAAAAAGTTCAATTCAACGATGTTCTGATGCTGGGCGGTGACGCTCCGGTTGTTGGCGCACCATTCGTTGCAGGCGCAGGCGTTCAGGCCGAAGTGATCGAACAGATCAAAGGTGACAAGGTCATCAAGTTCGTCAAGCGCCGTCGTAAGCACAGCTCGAAGCGTACCGTTGGCCACCGTCAGAAACTGACACTGGTCAAAATCACCGACATTCTGGCGTCGGGCGCTGACAAATCGGGCATCAAAGCCGCAACCGGTTCAGCTCCGGCTGGCGAAGCGGCACCTGCTGCAAAGCCTGCCAAGAAAGCAATAGCCAAGGCTGAAGCACCCGCTGCTGCCGCTGCTGACGATCTGACCCAACTGAACGGTGTCGGCCCTGCCGCCGCCAAGAAGCTGGTTGAGGCCGGCATCGCGAGCTTTGCCGCTCTGGCCGCCTTGTCGGATGAGCAGATTGCTGCTATCGAAACGGTCAAAGTGAAACCCGAATGGGTTGAGCAAGCCAAAGAATTGGCTAAAGGCTAAGGAGAGAGAGAATGGCACATAAAAAAGCTGGCGGTTCCTCCCGTAACGGTCGCGACTCAGCTGGTCGTCGCCTTGGCGTAAAACTGTATGGTGGCCAGGCCGCTATCGCAGGCAACATCATCGTGCGTCAGCGCGGCACCAAGTTCTGGCCGGGCGAAGGCGTAGGCATTGGCAAAGATCACACCATCTTTGCAACTGTCGATGGCGCCGTGAAGTTCCACAAGGGACTTAAAAACCGCACCTTTATTTCGGTCCTGCCAGTGGCGGAGGCCGCAGAGTAAGCCGAGACCCAGAAGGTTTAAGAAAATTCATGGGGGACCGGCACAAAGTGCCGGTCCCCTTTCTCGTTTTAACGCAGTCGTGATCGAAAGAACCAATGACAGTCGCAACCACCAGTTTCCTGATATTTGCCGCCTCTCAGGTCGGCACGCCAGGGCCGGCCAACATGGTCCTGCTGGGAACAGGTGCGCGCTATGGGTTTCGCGCCGCATTGCCTTTTGTGGCCGGTGTCGTGCTTGGCAAGCAGCTGATTATCTGGCCCGTAGGCTTTGGCCTGCTGCAACTGGCGGAACAGGTTCCGACAGTCTTCGCGGCGCTGAAATATGCTTCGGCTGCATATATTTGCTGGCTGGCGTGGAAGATCGCGAATTTGCGATTGTCGCGCGAAAATGCGGTCGGTGATGTTCCGGGATTCTGGGCGGGGTTGATCGTGCATCCGCTGAACCCAAAAGCCTGGGCCATGATTGTTGCGGGTTTTACCGGCTTTGTCGCGGCGGGGACGTCCAGCTTTGATGCAACGCTCACGATCGCTCTTAGTTTGTTGATCTGCCAGATCGTTTTGCACCCGATTTGGACTTTTGCCGGGGATAGAATCGCGCATGCGGTTGAAGGTCGCCCGGCGGAAAAATATCTGATGTGGACGTTGGCGGGTCTTACGGTCGCGTCCGTACTATTCGTGTTGTTCGGAGGAGGAACACACCAATGAAGCTTGAGACAATAATTAATCAGCCGGTCATTGAAACCGAGCGGTTCGATCTGCGCCCCCTGCGCCGGTCGGACATGGGCCTTATCGAGCATTATGCAGGTGATGAGCGCGTGGCGCGGATGACCACCAGTATTGCACATCCACTGGCCCCCGGATCGATCGAAGCCTTTGTAACCCGTTCGATGGCCGACAACCGGGATGAAGACGTCTGGGTCATGGATGCCACCAAGGACGGAGGTCCGGAACTGATCGGTGTGATTTCGCTGAAACGACTTGACCGGAATCAGTCCGAAGTCGGCTATTGGGTCGCGCCGATCTATTGGAACACGGGCATTGCCTCGATGGCTGTCGAAGCACTTGTTAACGCCAACCCGCTGGAGAACGCGACGATGTTCGCCAGTGTGTTTCAGGATAATCCGGCCTCGGCCCGGGTCCTGACCCATTGTGGGTTCCAGTATCTGGGCGATGCGGAAAGCTATTCGGTGGCACGCGATGCGAATGTGCCCACCTGGACATACAGTAAAAAACTCTGACTTGTGGCCGATGGGGCCTTTGCAGTAGGGGACACACATGAAATTTCTCGATCTCGCAAAGGTCTACATCCGGTCCGGGGCCGGCGGTAGCGGCTGCGTCAGCTTCAGACGCGAAAAGTTTATAGAATACGGCGGCCCCGATGGCGGGGACGGCGGCAAAGGCGGGTCTGTCTGGGCCGAAGTTGTGGATGGGCTGAACACCCTGATCGACTTCCGCTATCAGCAGCACTTCTTCGCCAAAAACGGGCAACCGGGCCGGGGGCAGCAACGCACCGGCAAGGATGGGGACGATATCGTTCTGCGTGTGCCGGTTGGCACTGAAATCCTGGACGAAGACGAAGAAACCGTCATCTGCGACCTGACCGAAGTCGGGCAACGTGTTCTGCTGGCCAAGGGCGGCAATGGCGGGTTTGGCAACCTGCATTTCAAATCTGCCACAAATCAGGCCCCGCGCCGCGCCAATTCGGGGCAGGCGGGGATTGACCGCACAATCTGGCTGCGGCTCAAGCTGATCGCCGATGTGGGTCTTTTGGGTATGCCGAATGCAGGCAAGTCGACCTTTCTGGCGGCCACGTCGAATGCGCGGCCCAAGATTGCCGACTATCCGTTTACCACGCTGCACCCCAATCTTGGCGTTGTCGGCGTGGACAACGTCGAATTTGTTGTGGCCGATATCCCGGGCCTGATCGAAGGTGCTCATGAAGGCCGTGGCATTGGTGACCGTTTTCTGGGTCACGTGGAACGCTGTGCCGTGTTGTTGCATCTGGTCGACGGCACCTCTGCGACGGTCGCCGATGATTACCGCACGATCATTCACGAGTTGGAAGCCTATGGCGGCGAGCTGGCTGAAAAGCCCAGGATCACTGTTCTGAACAAGATCGACGCGCTGGATGACGAAGAACGTGCCCTTGCCGTCGCAGAGCTTGAGGAGGCCGTGGGCGGCCCCGTCATGACGATGTCCGGTGTGGCGCATCTGGGTGTAACCGAAGTTCTGCGGGCGCTGCGCAGCCAGATTGACGACAACCGTGTGCGTCAGAAACCCGCTGAGGAGGCACAGCCTTGGCAACCCTGACCTCGGCACGCCGTCTGGTGGTAAAAATCGGGTCGGCTTTGCTGGTTGATCGCGACACTGGCCTGCTGCGGTCTGACTGGCTGCTGTCGTTGGCGCAAGATGTTTCCTGGCTAAAGGGGCAGGGGAAAGATGTGATCCTTGTTTCATCCGGTTCGATTGCACTTGGCCGCGGAGTATTGGGCCTGCCGATGGCGGCACTGCCTTTGGAACAGTCGCAGGCTGCTGCTGCGGTTGGGCAAATCCGGCTTGCACGCGCCTACGAAGAGGCGTTGGCACCCCATGGGATCACTACAGCGCAGGTTCTGGTGACGCTTGAAGACAGCGAAGATCGCCGCAGGTATCTGAACTCGCGCGCGACCTTGGAAACTCTGCTGGGGTTAGGCGTCGTACCGATCGTCAATGAAAACGACACGGTTGCAACGGACGAAATCCGTTATGGCGACAATGACCGCCTGGCCGCGCAAATCGCCGTGACAGTAGGGGCCGACCAACTGATTCTGCTGTCGGATGTGGATGGTTTCTATTCCGGTAATCCAAAAGAAGATTCCTCCGCGACGCGCTTCGAGACAATCGACAGGATCACACCCGAGATTGAAGCCATGGCTGGTGATGCGGGATCGGGCCTATCCAAAGGTGGGATGAAGACAAAGCTGTTGGCGGCCAAGATGGCAACCGCTGGTGGTTGCGCCATGGCAATTACTGAAGGGTCGGTTCTGAACCCTTTGAAAATGCTCGAAAACGGTGCCAATTCCACATGGTTTACTGCGACATTGGATCCACATGCAGCCCGCAAACGCTGGATTTCGGCAATGAAACCTCGGGGTGAGATCACAGTGGACGAGGGGGCGGCCAAGGCACTGGCCAATGGCAAAAGCCTGCTACCTGCCGGGATTGTGGAAGTGACCGGAGATTTCGGTCGTGGCGATCCTGTCGCCATCCTTGATCTGGAGTCCCGTCGTCTGGCTCAGGGGATCAGCCGGTATACGGCGCAGGAAGCCGATGCGATCAAGGGGCGTAAGTCTTCTGAGATTGAAGCGACGCTGGGCTATCCAGGCCGCGCAGCCCTCATCCACCGGGACGACCTGGCCCTTTAACTTTCAATAAGATGATCTGAAAGGCACGCGATATGAAAGACTTCGACAGCATTCCTGCTCTGATGGAAGATCTTGGGAAACGTGCCAAAGCCGCTTCGCGTGAACTGGCTTTCGCAACAGCTGAACGAAAGCACGCAGCGCTGATTGCAGCCGCAGATGCGGTTTGGGCCAATCGGGCACGGATCATCGCAGCCAATCAAAAAGATCTGGAATTCGGCCGCGACAAGGGTCTGAGCCCCGCAATGATGGATCGCCTGATGCTTGATGAGGCGCGTATTCAGGGCATGGTCGACGGGCTGAGAACCGTCGCAGATCAGGCCGACCCGGTGGGTGAGGTTTTGTCAGAATGGAATATGCCCACGGGCCTTAACATCCAACGCGTCCGGACACCGTTAGGGGTTATTGGCGTGATCTACGAAAGCCGACCCAACGTGACTGCGGATGCCGGGGCGCTGTGTCTGAAATCGGGCAATGCGGTAATCCTGCGCGGCGGATCCGAGAGCTTTCATTCCTCAGCCGCGATCCATGCCTGTCTGGTCGAAGGGCTGAAGGCCGCGAACCTGCCCGAAGACGCCATCCAACTGGTGCCCACACGCGACCGCGCTGCAGTGCAGGAGTTGCTGACGCTGACCGACTATGTCGACGTCATCGTTCCACGCGGTGGCAAGGGACTGGTGGGCCTTGTACAACGAGAGGCCCGTGTGCCGGTCTTTGCTCATCTCGAAGGCATCGTGCACATTTACGTCGACAAGGCTGCTGATCCGCAGAAAACGCTGGAAGTGGTACTGAATGCCAAGACCCGCCGCACTGGTATTTGCGGAGCCGCTGAATGCTTGCTGGTTCATCAGGATATCGCCGACACACTGGGGCGTGACGTCGTTGCGGCACTGGTCCAGTCAGGTGTCGAGGTTCACGCCGATGGTGTTCTCGCTGGAGAGAGTACAGTTGCTGCTACGGCGGATGACTGGGGAAAAGAGTTCCTCGACAACGTGATCGCTGCGAAGCCCGTTGCCGATATCGACGCTGCGATTGCTCATATTCAGCAATACGGCTCAAACCACACTGATTGCATCATGACCGAGGATGACGCAGCAGCAGCCCGTTTCTTTGAGCGTCTCGATAGCGCAATCTTGATGCATAATGCCTCGACCCAGTTTGCGGATGGCGGTGAATTTGGCATGGGGGCAGAAATCGGAATCGCGACGGGCAAGATGCACGCGCGCGGGCCGGTCGGGGCGGCGCAATTGACCAGTTTCAAATATCTCGTACGCGGGAACGGAACGATCCGGGCTTAAAACCGAAGTGACACGCGGGTTGCCGAGGTTTCAACGGCAATCCGCCGACCCATCGCAGCCGCCGTTTCAGGCAGCAACGCGAATTGAACGTGCGCGGGCGTGATTTTGGTGGGAAAACGACCTGTCACGACGTTCTTCCAAAGATCACCATCGACATTCAACCTGTCTGCAACCCCGGTCACGATCCACTTGTTGCCCTGATTAACGATCTCGACCGCGCCGCCAAGCGGCATGGCGCTTTCACAGCACATAAGCGCCAGAAAGGCCAGTTTGACCTGATTACGGGGCACTGGCCCGGTCAGGTTCCAATTGACCCGTATCCGCCCCGCACGCTCGATATCTTTCAGCAGTTCGGTTACTTCGGCCCGACCAAGCGGGTGATCACTGCTCGAGCCAAAGGCAACACGGAAAAAGCGAATACGTGCCCCGGCACTTCCGACGCTGCCCGAGATCAGCTCCATCTCGGGCCCCTGTACGGAGCCCACCATATCCAACAGCTCAAGCCCGTTGGTGATCGCCCCGATCGGGCTGATCAGATCATGGCAAATCCGCGAACCGATCAATTCGGCCAGGTTGACGTTGCTCTCGCCCATGCGTACCTCCGACTGTATCTGCCGCACGTCCCGGAGGCCCCTATGACAGACATGAATGCTATACTTGCACCGGGCATGTTCGTCCGCCACCCGGATTTTCCCGAATGGGGCGTCGGACAGGTTCAGTCCAACATTGCAGGCAAGATCACCGTGAACTTTCGCGAGCAGGGGAAAGTGGTGATCGACGGTACGCGCATCGCCCTGATGCCGGTCTTTGATCCGTGAAAGTGGTTTAGGAAATGTTAACAGCGCTGACCGAAGCGGGGCTTGTTGCCTTTGGCCGAATAACTGCGGTATCAGCAGCCAATAGAACACGGATCACCCCATATGCCGGATACTGGCCCTTCTTTCACCGTAAAACTGGCCGAGACCGAAGCCGACCTGCAAGCAGCTCAGCGTTTGCGCTATGACGTCTTCGTGCGCGAGTTGGGGGGCGGTGGAGAGATGGTCGATCATGATGCTGGCCTCGAGAAAGACCGTTTCGACCCGTATTTCGATCATATGTTGGCCTATGATGATCACACCGGCGAAATTATTGGCGTATACAGGATGTTACCGGGCGAACGTGCCGCGGAACTAGGGCAATTCTATTCCGAAGATGAATATGATCTGACCGTTCTCAAGAACAGTGGGCGCAAACTGTTGGAGTTGGGACGGTCGTGCCTGCACCCCGACTACCGTGGGGGTACGGCAATGTACCACCTGTGGAACGGTTTGGCCGCTTATGTGGCGGAACGTGAAATTGAAGTCTTGTTCGGCGTTGCGAGTTTTCACGGAACAAACGTGGCCACATTGGCGCTACCCTTGTCGATGCTTCACCACAACCATCTGGCTCCGCCAGAGTTGCGCGTACGGGCGCAGCCCGATGTTTTTCAGTCGATGGACCTTGTGAAACCAGAGGCTTTGGACCGCCGCGCCGCCATGGTTCAGGTGCCAGCATTGATCAAAGCCTACCTGCGCTTGGGTGGTTTCGTGGGCGAGGGCGCCTTTATCGACCACACCTTCAACACAACGGATGTTTGCCTGATCCTCGACACGACGCGCATGAATGAACGGCAGCGTCGAATTTATGGCGGGGCGTGACGCTGTGAACGACCCGCTCTGGAATAGTGAAGACGCGCCCGACCCGATCGAGCTGGGCTTTATTGGATGGGTTCTGGCCATTCTGCGTGGAGTACCGCTAGCGGCCCTTGTCTTTGGTGGCCTGATCATCCTTCTGACTGTTCGCTTGATAGAGTATCCGTTTTTCGGCGTCCGGCGACCTGTCACGCCGTTCATCACGCAGTTTGTCTGCCGCAACGCGTTTCGAATTCTTGGCATCGGGTTTCGCACATCAGGCGCGCTGATGAAAGAGAGGGGGGCAGTGGTGGCAAACCACACATCCTGGCTGGATATTTTTGCTCTGAACGCGCGCAAGAGGGTCTATTTTGTTTCCAAGGCAGAAGTCGCCAAATGGCCCGGTATCGGCTGGCTGGCCCGTGCGACCGGAACCCTGTTCATCGAACGGGATCGCAAGAAAGCCAAGGAACAAACCAAACTTTTTGAAACCCGCCTGAAGGTGGGTCACAAACTGTTGTTCTTCCCCGAAGGCACCTCAACAGATGGACTTCGAATTTTACCTTTTAAAACAACGCTTTTCGCTGCGTTCTTCGCGGATGAATTGCGTGATTTCATGTATATCCAACCCGTTTCCGTGGTGTTTCACGCGCCCAAAGGCCAGCCAAAACGCTTTTATGGCTGGTGGGGGGATATGGAGTTCGGGCCGCATTTGCTGAAGACCCTTGGCGCACGTCGGCAAGGAACTGTTGAACTAATCTATCATGCGCCAGCGCGGGTCAGCGACTTTGAAAACCGCAAGGCTCTGGCCGCCCATTGTGAAGACGCTGTCAGGCATGCGCACGCATTGGCGCAGCTTGAAAAATAAGGGCGATTGGGCCTTGCGTAGCGCGCAAACCTGCCTTATACGCGCGCCATTCAAACCCGCAGGCGGGGTTTGGCCTTTTTGAGGGAGACATCCTCATCAAGACCGCCGGTTGGAGCGTTCGCTTCTTTCACCCCCGCCCAGGCGTAAACCGGAAAAGGAAAACATAGCATGGCTCTTCCCGAGTTCACCATGCGTCAGCTGCTGGAAGCTGGCGTTCACTTTGGTCACCAGACACAGCGTTGGAACCCCCGCATGGGCCCGTTCATCTACGGCTCGCGCAATGGTATCCACATCATGGACCTGACCCAGACCGTTCCGATGCTGGATCAGGCTTTGCAGGCTGTTCGTGACACCGTCGCAAAGGGTGGCCGCATTCTGTTTGTTGGTACCAAGCGTCAGGCCGCTGGCCCGATCGCTGAAGCGGCTGAAAAGTCGGCTCAGTACTACATGAACCACCGTTGGCTGGGCGGCACGCTGACCAACTGGAAAACCGTTTCCCAGTCGATCAACCGTCTGAACCAGATCGACGAAGCCATGGAATCGGGCGCAGAAGGCCTGACCAAGAAAGAGCGTCTGGGCATGGAACGTGACCAGGGCAAACTTCAGGCGTCGCTAGGTGGTATCCGCGAAATGGGCGGCGTTCCGGACCTGCTGTTCGTCATCGACGTCAAGAAAGAAGCATTGGCCATCGCAGAAGCCAACAAACTGGGTATTCCGGTTGTGGCTGTTGTCGACACCAACTGCTCGCCCGATGGCGTTGACTACATCATCCCCGGCAACGACGACGCAGCACGCGCAATCGCTCTGTACTGCGATCTGGTCGCACGCGCCGCTCTGGACGGCATGACCGCACAGATGGGCGCAGCAGGCGTAGACCTAGGCGCATTCGAAGAAGCTCCGGTTGAAGAAGCTCTTGCGCAAGAAGCCGCAGAAGCCCCTGCCGAAGCGTAAGCTGCCCGTCACGTAAATGACATATGGGGCAGGGTATGACCTGCCCCAATTCCGTTTGAATTGAGGAGAGCCAAAAGATGGCAATCACAGCAGCAATGGTTAAAGAACTGCGCGACTCGACCGGCGCAGGCATGATGGACGCAAAAAAAGCGCTGACCGAAACCGGCGGCAACATGGACGACGCCGTTGACTGGCTGCGTACCAAAGGCCTGGCCAAAGCAGCCAAAAAATCTGGTCGTACCGCGGCAGAGGGTTTGGTTGCTGTTCACGTCAGCGGTGGCAACGGCGTTGCTGTCGAAGTGAATTCGGAAACCGACTTCGTTGCGAAAAACGCTGAGTTTCAGGAAATGGTCGGCAAGATCGCAAACGCGGCTGAAGGCGTGGACGGTATTGACACGCTGATGGCGGCTGATCTGGGCGGCAAAAGCGTTGCCGATACCCTGACCGACAAGATCGCCACCATTGGCGAAAACATGTCGGTGCGCCGAATGGCCAAACTGTCTGGCGACACTGTTGTGTCTTATGTGCACAACGCTGCGACCAACGGCATGGGCAAAATCGGTGTGCTGGTTGCACTGTCGGGTGGTGATGAGGCTATCGGCAAGCAGGTTGCGATGCACATCGCCGCTGTGAACCCGGCTGCCCTATCTGAGGCCGACATGGACCCGGCAATTGTCGAGAAGGAGAAGCAGGTTCAGATGGACATCGCCCGCGAATCCGGCAAGCCGGAGCAGGTGATCGAGAAGATGATCGAAGGCCGCATGAAGAAATTCGTCGCCGAATCGACATTGCTGAGCCAGCAATTCGTTGTGAACCCTGATCTGACCGTTGAAGCCGCTGCAAAAGAAGCAGGCGCAACCATCACCGGCTTCGTTCGCTTGGAGGTTGGCGAAGGCATCGTTGTGGAAAAAGAAGACTTCGCTGCCGAAGTCGCAAAAGCCGCTCAGGGCTAAAGAACGGCTCCGACTGGGGCCTTGCTGAACAAAATGAAAGGGTTACGCATTGCGTAGCCCTTTTTTGTTAGTGGCACATCATAGAATTCGCAAAGAAGTGAAGGATTGGAGGGCCCCGCATGATGGGGATGGTCGAGGCCCCCCAAAATTCCGACACAGGTACGCGGACGAATAGGCGCCCCCTTGTCAGAGTGATTGGAGAGCTTTGAAATCGCAAAGATCCAATCGAATGTTCCCTGGCTAAAGCCACCACTCACGGAACACTCTCACTTTGCAACTTTTAGGTTAGATTTGAAAAGTAGTGATTTCCTTACCTAGGGTAAACTGACGCTGGATGGCATCACAAAAACACTCCTAAACTTCCATAATGAACATCTGATTATGCAAAGATGCCTTTAAAACAGCCTGAGCCGTCGTTTCGACCGACAACGCCTCACGGGCGAGTCGAAGATGCTTTTCGACAGTTGCCGCTGTCAGGCCCATCAGCAGGGCTATGTCCTGCGTGGTTTTGCCGTCACCGACCCATTGCAAAGCCTCGCGCTGACGCTTTGTCAGGGCCCGGTTCGGAGGGTTGAAAGGCAACGTCAGGATCTTCAGATGCGCAACGTTGTTCATCAAAAGAATGTCTTCGCCGTGCTCCTGCCAGATTGCGTCAATGTCTTCCTGGCTCATCCCTTCCTTGGCGGACAAGGAAATCGCCCCTTTGGAGCGCACCGAGACTGAGTTGAAGCTGATGGTGTAACCAGAAACAACACCCATGGACTTGTTGAACTCGAAAACCTCGCGCTCTTTATCGGTCATCGACCCGCGAGAGTGCATGTCCAGCAACATTCTCCAGCTGGCGGCGCCTTCATTGTCCAGCGCCCATTTCAACATGGGGGCGTGAAAATACAAACCGTCCTTGATGAAACCGTCCACATAGGCGCGGTTATGATTGGTCAGGATGACAAAATCCTCTGGATCGCCCAATGAGGTTGCCGTCCTGTATTGCGTATGGCCGTAGATTAAACGATCAAGCCCGTATTCCGCCATTTGTCGGCAATGCGCATCCCACAGGTCTTCCAGGGTTTTGGCATAGCTGACAAATCGCAGATATTCCCTGAGGGTCATGCCGTATCACCTGCTTTCAGATGGGCGGCCAGTGCGTCCAGTGCAAGAACATAACCTTGGGCGCCAAATCCACAGATCTGCCCCAGAGCGACAGGCGCGATATAGGACTTGTGACGGAATGCTTCCCTTGCATGGATGTTGGATAGGTGAACTTCGACAACCGGCAGTTCAACTGACGCGATGGCATCCATCAGCGCAACCGACGTGTGTGTGAACGCCCCCGCATTGATCACAAGGCCATCCTGCACACCGCGTGCGCCGTGGATCGCATCAATTAACACACCCTCATGGTTGGATTGCAGATGCGAGACTTCTAGGCCAATGGACGCGCCATGTCGCTGGCACTCGTCCTCGATCATCTTCAGAGTGGTGCTGCCGTAAACCTCGGGCTGCCGTGTGCCAAGCAGGTTGAGGTTTGGGCCATTCAATACCAAAACGTTGTGCATGTCTTCACGATCCCCATTAATGGTACATAGACGCCTTGAGGTTGGGTTGTCTACCTGCCTTTGCCGGATCGAGTACAGTCGAAAAACCGGTGTGGGAATCGGGCCGCCATTTTGTTCCCGGCCTCAATTTTCCTCCATGGTGACAACGATTTTTCCCAGAACGGATCGTTGCGACAATTGTTCAAGCGCCTCGTGCGCGCGGGCAAGCGGGAACCGGGCGCTAATCCGCGGTTTGATTTTCCCGGCTGTGTTCAGATCGAACAGGTTCTTGACGTTGTAAGCATGGCCGATCGGGTCGCGGAATACTGACGCGCCCCAAAACACACCAACGATCTGACATCCTTTCAAAAGGGCCAGATTCAAGGGAATCCGCGGAATGCCCGCTGGGAAACCGACGACAAGGTAACGACCGTTCCAAGCCATGCTGCGCAGGGACGGTTCGGCCAGCGCACCCCCAACGGCGTCGTAGACGACGTCAACGCCGTCAGAACCTGCGAGTTTCTTAACTTCGGTTGAGAAGGCTCTTTGTGCATCCCTGTCCATGTCGCGCGGGTAAATCACCACGTCATCGGCACCAATCTGGCTACAGAATTCGGCCTTTTCAGGTGATGAAACGGCTGCGATCACCCTGGCACCCATGGCTTTGCCCAGTTCAATGGCGGCTGACCCCACACCTCCGGCGGCACCCAGTACCAACAGGGTTTCACCGGGTTGAATCTCCGCCCGATCCTTCAACGCGTGGTAGGACGTGCCGTAGGTGAAAATGAAACAGGCGGCATCTTCATAGGGCATCGCATCAGGAATTCGGATTGCAGTGTCCGCCTTGAGTGTGACATGGGTCGAAAACCCACCATGCCCGGTTAGGGCCAAAACACGGTCGCCTGGCTTAAATCCATTGACGCCTTCGCCCACAGCCAGAACTTCACCCGCAATTTCACCGCCCGGAGCAAAGGGCCGTGGCGGCTTCATCTGGTACAGATCGCGGATAATCAACGTGTCCGGAAAATTCACGCCCGCTGCTTTCACACCGATCAAAAGCTGACCTTTGCCCGGTTTCGGGTCGGGTAGGGTCGTAAGCTCCAGGGTTTCGGGACCACCCGGTGCGACGCTGAGTAATGCTTGCATACCGCCTCTGATCTGCCTGTACTTTGTGTCGAGGAAGTTTTGGTGCAGCATGGTTTTTTGTCAACGCTACGGTCCAACGCCTGCCGCAACGGCAAGAGGAACGCAATATGTATCACGATGAACTGGTGCCAAAGAAACTGAGGAGCACAAAATGACCCCCGACACCCTCTTTTCGCTTCACGGCAAAACCGCTTTGGTAACAGGTGGAGCGACAGGTATTGGCCGCATGGCAGCCGAGGCGCTGGTACGGGCCGGCGCGCGCGTGCTCATTGCCTCAAGAAAAGGAGACGCCTGTGCCACGGTCGCCGCAGAACTGAACGCGCTGGACGCGCCGGGCAGCGCCGAAGGCTTTGCCGGTGACATTGGCAGCGCAGCCGGTATATGCAAGCTGGTCTCTGACATTCACGCGCGTACGGACAAACTGGACATCCTGATGAACAACTCGGGGGTGTCCTGGGGTGCCCCTTTGGGGCAGTTTCCCTACGATGCATGGGAAAAGGTCATGTCTGTCAACGTGACAGGGATATTCGAACTAACCCAGCGGCTTTTGCCAATGCTAATGAAATCAGGCACCGCCGAAGACCCGGCGCGCATTGTCAATGTGGGGTCAGTCATGGGTGAAGTCCCTATGGGCGATGGGGCCTACAGCTATTCGGCCTCAAAGGCTGCGGTTTTGCATCTGACCAGGGTCTTGGCCAAGGAACTTTCACCGTACCACATCACGGTGAACGCACTCGCTCCGGGACCGTTTGTGTCGCGCATGACGGCCTTTGCGACAGCCGATGAGGATACCAGAGAACGGGTTGGCAAGTCTGTACCTCTGGGTCGCGTCGGACGGGACGAGGATATCGCAGGCTGTATGTTGTTCCTGTGCGGTCGCGGCGGCAGCTATGTGACAGGCGCAGTGATCCCGGTTTCGGGTGGGATCAACGTTGTGACCGCCGGAAACATCTTTGCCGAGGCCCTGTGACGGGAAGACAGCCAATGAAAACCGAAACTAATCTGGATCTGGCAGCCGTAGATACGTATCTGAAAGCGCATCTTTCCGGCTACAACGGGCCATTGGAGGCCAGGAAATTTGACGTGGGGCAATCCAACCCGACGTTTGAGTTACGCACGCCAGAGAAAACCTATGTGCTGCGCCGAAAACCCGCCGGAAAATTGCTGAAATCGGCACATGCCGTTGATCGCGAATTTCGGGTTCAAAGCGCCCTCGCCGGAAGCGAGGTTCCGGTGCCCAAAATGTATCTGCTGTGTGAAGATGACAGCGTCATCGGCTCGGCCTTTTATGTGATGGAACGTTTGCAGGGCAGGGTGTTTCCCGACCCAACCCTGCCCAAAGAAAGCAACGAAACTCGCGCCGCCATCATTGACGAGATGAACAGGGTTCTTGCCCAGCTGCATATGGTGGATATCGATGCCGTTGGCCTGTCTGACTATGGGCCGGTTGGCAACTATTACGAGCGTCAGATCGCTCGCTGGACCAGGCAATACCGCGCGTCCGAAACCTCGGCCATTGCGGAAATGGATGCACTGGCCACTGCGCTCGAAACCTCGGTACCGGCCGATGACGGGCAGCGCACGCTGGTGCACGGGGATTACCGCATCGACAACCTGATGTTCGCGCCAAACCGGGCGGATTGTATCGGGGTGCTGGATTGGGAACTGTCAACGATCGGTCACCCTTATTCGGATCTTGCCGCAGTAATCATGCAATGGCAGTTGCCGCCGGGAAAACAGGGCCGGGGGCTGGCGGGTGTGGATCGAAATAGTCTGGGCCTGCCCAGCGATGAGGCATTCATTGCCCAATACTGCAAACGTCGAGGCCTGGATGGCATAGACAATTTCGGCTTTTATCTGGGCTTCAATTTCTTTCGTATGGCGGGCATTCTACAGGGTGTCTACAAACGCGCGCTGGATGGGAATGCGTCAGACCCCGACCGCGCAAAGGCTTTTGGCGCATATGTTCCTATATTCGCCCAGCACGGCCTGAAAGCTCTTGAGTCCACATTAGAGTGACGACCTATCAAGCTGTTTTTATGTCACTATCTTGCCTTGAAAGCTCAACTTCAAGGTTTGGCAGACTGTTCTTTCCAAAAAACAATTCGGCCCCGGTGAACATGCTGGGAACCCCAAACACGCCACGCCGAACCGACGATTTAGTTTTCTCTTTCAGTTTCAGTTTAACGTCGGGACTTGTCATGGCTTCGCGAATTTTGCGAACGGGCAAGTCGTTTTCGTTCAGAATATCCGTTAGGACACCGATCTCGTCCGCCTTCTGACCATGTACCCAAATAGCATCAAAAATCGCGTTTATATATTTGACTTCCCAAGGTTTTCCATTAGCAAAACACGCGCCTCGCATGGCAAGTTTAGTATTGATCGGAAAATGCGGGCTCATATGAAAGCTCAGCCCACGACGGCGGGCAAACCTATGCAGATCATGCGTCAAATAGGCCGTTTTCTGGCGGTTTTCGGAATATGCCTGAAACGGGCTTTGGTTATGCGTCGCTTTGAACACCGCAGGCAACAGGACGGGAACATAAGTAATGCTTACGTCATAGCGCTCGGCAAGATCGGGGAGCATTTTATGGGCGAGAAACGCGTTCGGGCTGCAAAAATCGTAAATGAAATCTATGGTCCGCGTCATAGGGTTCCTCCGTTTCGGTCCCTTGAAATCTTGTTCATTGAACTTCAGGCGAATCTGCGTCGAAATCAGTCTAACATTTCATTGTGAGGCACGCTGAGGAAGTCTGATCACGAATTTCTCTGCAACACGCAGCTTTTTGCTGTTATTTCAGGTCACAAGCTTAAACAGTCACTGCTTAACACCGAACGGAAATATCTAAATGTCCCACAGGCAATCCATGTTTGATCAAACCCGGCTGGATCGGCTTAGCCATTGGATGGAGAGCTATGTTGAGCAGCGCAAATATGCCGGATCATCCTTTTTGCTGCGCCACAAAGGGGACGAAGCCTTTTTTCATGCCAGTGGTGTCAGCAGTCTGGAGACTGGCCGGCCATTCCAACGCGACACGCTGGTGCGCATTTATTCCATGACCAAACCGGTCACATCAGTCGCGTTGATGACATTGGTCGAACGTGGACTTGTTCACCTGAACGCGCCTGTTTCTGAATTTCTACCTGAATTCAAAGATATGCACGCGCTGGTACCGGGGGCGGAGAGACTGGATCAGACCGAGGCTGCACCGTCTCCCACTCTGCATCAGTTACTGACGCATACCAGTGGGTTAAGCTATCCGTTCAACCCTGGGCTTTTACCCCATGCGATGGATGAACGAGACCTTATTTTCAAACCCAATCAGGGGCTTCTGGAACATATTGTGCGCGATCTGGCAGGGCTGCCACTGGCGTTCCAACCCGGTGCATGCTGGGAATACTCGGTCGGTATTGACGTGCTGGGTCGTGTGATCGAGGTGGTCTCGGGCCAGTCATTGGAGCAGTTCTTTCGAACCGAAATCCTTGAACCACTCAACATGCGAGAAACAGGTTTTTCCGTACCCGTTGGGGTAGGGGATCGTTTCGCATCGCTCTACACCCCATTGGCTGGCGACGCGATGGCGCTGAATTCCGCGGATCACGGCAGCGAAAGCCTGAGGCTGTTTGATTCCCACATAGTATCCCCGTTCGAAAACACGACGACCTTTTCCGGCGGTGGTGGTCTGATCTCGACAATCGATGATTATGCCAAATTCGCGGACATGCTTCGAAACCGGGGGGCCGGGAACGGGTGCCGCATACTTGGTCCGAAAACAGTTGATTTCATGATGCGCAATCACCTTCCCGGCGACATTGCGTCAATGGGCCCGCAGAGTTTTGCAGAGCAACCGATGGAAGGAATGGGCTTTGGGCTGGCCGGTGCGGTTGTTCTGAATCCCGGTCTGGTAAGGGTTCCCGGCTCTATCGGGGATTTCAGTTGGGGTGGAATGGCGTCGACCTATTTCTGGATTGACTGGCAGAATGACCTGACGGCGATTTTCTTTACCCAATTGTCCCCGTCAAGTTCGTACCCATCCCGTGCCGAACTCAAGGCGCTGGTCCATGCCGCCATGATTGAATGATTTCTTCTGTACTGATACCCGGTGCCGGACGACACAACTTGCGAGCAGACGATGACCGAAGCGGAACGTATCTTACTGGATCTTCTGGATATTGAACGGCTTGAGGTCGATCTGTTTCGCGGGACGGGGTCGGGCGGTGAAACGCCAACACGCATATTTGGCGGGCAGGTCATTGCGCAAGCGCTGGCTGCGGCATATCGAACTGTTGAAGAACGGTTGTGTCATTCGCTGCACGCCTATTTCATTCGCCCGGGCGATCCTGAGAAACCCGTTATTTATCAAGTTGATCGAGCGCGAGACGGAGGTTCTTTCACAACTCGCCGCGTGGTTGCAATTCAGCATGGAAAACAAATCCTGAACATGTCGGCGTCCTTTCATGTTCGGGACGAAGGCTGGGACCATCAGCATCCGATGCCCGTCGTGAACGCACCAAAAACGTACCCGTCCCGATCTGAATTGCGTAAAACATACGTTGAACGTGTTCCCGAAAGGTTGAGGGGCGAATTGCTGCGCGAACGCCCGATCGAGGTTCGGGAAGTCGATCATCTGGACCCGTTCACACCGAAAGTCTCTGATGATCGAAACCAGACCTGGTTTCGTATGCCCGCTGCCGCTTCGGTCGACGCCAGAACGCAGCACTTACTGCTGGCTTATGCGTCTGACATGAACCTGATGTCCTCTGGATTGCGGCCTCACGGTCTGAGCTGGTTTAGCGGAGAGTTCAACGGCGCAAGTCTGGACCACGCGCTATGGTTTCACGCGCCGGTGAATTTTCAGAACTGGCATCTGTACGTGATGGATTCGCCGTGGACGGGGCAGGGACGCAGCTTTAACCGTGGATCGATCTATTCCGAGGGCGGTTCCCTTGTTGCATCTGTTGCACAGGAAGGATTGATGCGCAGAGTTCGCGCGCAACCTTAAGTGTTGTCGCTAAATCTCTGATTTAACTTCTGCATTCCACTTAGCCACCGGTCATAGTCAGCCGCCTTGAACTGCAAATAGTCAGCGACTTGTGGATGAGGTAGAACTAAAAACTGTTCATTTCGAATAGCTTGTACGCAGGAGTCAGCCACATCGCTGGGCTCGAGCATTCCATCAATCGAAGCTACTGAAATTTCATGTCCTTCGGTCATTCTTGAACGCACAGCCTGCGGACACAAGACCGAGACTTTCAATCCTTCAGCGCCATATGTCAGCGAAAGCCATTCGGCAAATCCTACAGCCGCGTGTTTGGTAACCCCATATGGGGCTGCACCAGGTTGGTTCAGCAAACCTGCCGCAGACGCAGTTATCATTATATATCCGCCGCCGCGACGAACCATGCGTGGAACCAGATGGCGGGCAGTCCAGACATGGGACATTACATTGATCTTCCAGATCCGATCCCAATCTTCGTCCGCAACATCGAGACCACCAAGCGTCAGAATTCCGGCATTTGCGCAAAACAGGTCAATTGGACCGACAGTTTCCTCAACAAAATCAATCAGAGCTTTGATCTGCGCTTCGCTGGAAACGTCACAGGTATACGCCTGACCACCAATTTGATTCGCGACCAAATTTGCGCCAGCGATGTCGACATCCGAGCAGATTACACGTGCACCTTCATGGGAAAACCGTTCTGCAAGACCACGACCAATACCTTGGGCAGCGCCGGTGATAACGACAGTTTTGTTCTCAAGCTCCATGCGTATTCCGGGCAGGTTCGTTACAGTGTTTTCAATGTGTTGGCTTGCGTTCCGTATTACAAGTATTACGTTTTTACCATAATACCAATTACACGCTAATTGGAAGTAGCGGAGATATACTCAGATTCCATTGCAATCAGTCATCAGACCCTTGCGATCAACACAGGTCTGATGCGATTTATCCCAACGCGTAACCGGCACCTCGGACTGTGCGAACCGGATCATCCCCGCCATGTTGCGTTAAGGCTTTGCGCAATCGTCCAATGTGAACATCAACGGTACGCGTATCGACATAGATGTCGCGTCCCCAGACCCGATCCAGCAATTGTTCACGGCTCCAGACCCTGCCCGGCTTTTCCATGAACGTGCTAAGAAGCCGGAATTCGGTTGGACCAAGTTTCAAGGGCTTGCTGTCACGGCTGACCTTGTGGGTTTCCGAATCCAGAATGATGTCATCGTACTCCAGTCGCAAGCCAACAGTTGCCGGTCGGACGCGGCGTAGTTGTGTTCGGACACGCGCCATCAGTTCGACGATCGAATATGGCTTGACCACATAATCGTCGGCACCAGTTTCCAGCCCGCGAACCTTGTCTACCTCTTCTGATCGGGCCGACAGCATGATTATCGGGATCGAGCGTGTGTCCGGACGGCTTTTGAGCCGGCGGCAAACCTCAATCCCGCTGAGGTTGGGCATCATCCAGTCCAGAACAATGATATCCGGGCAGTCTTCGTCGACCAGCAGCATAGCTTCGTCACCGTTGGCCGCCTTTGAGACGCGAAAACCTTCGGCTTCAAGGTTGTAGGTCAGCACCTCGCGTTGGGCCAACTCATCCTCGACCACCAGAACCGTCGGTTGATCTGCGGACATCTCACGCCTCTCCTACGCTGTTTGTGACGTTATGTCGGCCTTGGGCCGAGCCTCGGTTGGACGGTCGCCTGTAACCAGATACACCACCTGCTCGGCAATCGAGGTTACATGGTCGCCCATACGCTCGATGTTCTTGGCGATGAAATGCAGGTGCATACAGGCCGAAATATTTCGCGGATCCTCAGCCATGAAAGTCAGGAATTCGCGGAACAGGCCGTTATACATCTGGTCGACCTCTTCATCGCGGTTGATGACGTCGGTGGCCAGTTCCGCGTCGCGTTGAATATAGGCGTCCAACGCGTCGCGCAGCATACGCTCAACCTCGCGCGCCATGCGGCGCAAGGCAGCTGCGCTGCCGCTGATCTCGCCTGCATTGGCCAGAACGGTCGTACGCTTGGCGATGTTCTTCGCGTAATCGCCAATCCGCTCGAGATTACCGGATACTTTCAGGACCGAAAGAACCAGTCGCAGGTCACTGGCCGTGGGCGCGCGCAACGCAATCAGACGCGCGGTTTCCTCGTCGATCAGGTCTTCCAACGCGTCGATGGCCTTGTCACCCTGCCGCACTTCCTGGGCCAGCTCAACGTCACGGCTTTCAAGCGAGCGCGCCGCGCCCATGATAGCGGCCTCAACCAGACCGCCCATCTTCATGATATGCGCCTGGATTGTTTCGAGGTCGCGGTCAAAAGCAGATGCAATATGTTGTTCGCTCATTGTTTGATACCTGTGCTTAGCCGATACGGCCTGTAATGTAGCTTTCCGTGCGCGGATCGACCGGATTGGTAAAAATCTGACCGGTTTCACCGAATTCCACCAGATTACCCAGGTGGAAAAAGGCCGTTTTCTGACTGACGCGCGCGGCCTGCTGCATCGAGTGGGTGACGATCACAACCGAATATCGGGAACGCAATTCGTCGATCAACTCTTCGACCTGTGCGGTTGCAATCGGGTCCAGCGCCGAGCACGGCTCGTCCATCAACAGGACTTCCGGTTCGGTTGCCACGGCGCGGGCGATACACAGACGCTGCTGTTGACCCCCTGACAAACCCGTACCAGGCGCATCCAGACGGTCCTTGACTTCATCCCAGATCGCGCCTCGGCGCAGGGATTTCTCAACGATTTCATCAAGTTCCGCCTTATTCTTCGCCAAGCCGTGGATGCGCGGACCGTAGGCCACGTTGTCGTAGATCGACTTGGGGAACGGGTTCGGTTTTTGAAACACCATACCCACTTTGGCGCGCAACTGTACGGGGTCGACCCGCTTGTCATAGATGTCTTCGCCGTCCAAAAGGATATCACCTTCGACACGGCAGATATCGATGGTGTCGTTCATCCGGTTCAGACACCGCAGGAAGGTCGATTTTCCACAACCCGAAGGGCCGATAAAGGCCGTGACGGTCTTGTCTTCGATCTCAACACTCACGTCCTTGATGGCGTGGGTATCACCGTAATAAACCTGAACCTTCTTCGCGTCGATCTTGATGTCTTTGGAGTCCACGGTTCTCTCCACTCGTGTCATGTCGTTCATTATTGCCCCCAATTACCAGCGGCGTTCAAAGCGGCGGCGCAGGATGATAGCGATGATATTCATGGTCAGCAGGAACATCAAAAGGATGATGATTCCGCCCCAGGCCTTTTCGTAGAACCCGACATCAGCGCGTGCGGCCCAAGTGTAAATCTGGGCGGGCATTGCCGAGTTCGGCTCGGTAAAGCCGGCAAGGAACCCGTCGGGATATCCCCGCGCCACAAAGCCTACCATGCCGATCAGCAACAACGGTGCAGTTTCACCCAAGGCTTGTGCCAGACCGATGATGGTGCCGGTCAGAATGCCCGGCGCGGCCAAAGGCAGCACGTGGTGGAACACAGCCTGCATTTTCGAGGCCCCTACCCCCAACGCTGCATCACGGATCGACGGTGGAACCGCTTTCAGCGAGGCGCGGGTCGAGATGATGATCGTCGGCAATGTCATGAGGGTCAGAACCAGACCACCTACCAGCGGTGCCGATTGTGGCAGGTGCATGAACTGGATGAACACGGCCAGACCCAGAATACCGAACACAATCGACGGCACGGCTGCAAGGTTCGAGATGTTCACTTCAATCAGGTCGGTGAACCTGTTCTGCGGGGCGAATTCTTCAAGATAGATCGACGCTGCCACACCAATGGGCAGTGACAGGCCCAAAACCACCAGCATCATGAAAAACGACCCAATGACCGAGGCGCCGATGCCAGCACCGCCCGGGTTGTCAACGCCAGAATCCGCGCCGGTGATGAACGGCCAGTTGAAAGCCTGCTTGATGATGCCCGCCTGTTCCAGCGCATCAACCAGATCCAGATCGCTTAGCTGTAGAAACCGGCTGTCCTGCAAGGTGTCACGGGACACGCGGCCTTTGAAATACCCGTCGACCCGGCTGGAGGCGGCCAGATCAAACTTGACCGGATCACCCAGCTTGCCGGGGTTGTCGGCATAGTAAGTTCGGATTGTACCGCCGATTTTACCAAGAAGACGTTCGATGGCCGCTTCGTCGAAATCAACGCTGATCCCTTGGTCCTCCAGTTCCTTGCTCAGCTGAGCGATGAACAGGTTGGAATAGGCCTTGGTCTTGAACAACGTACTTTCCGCCTCGTCTCGCTGCGCAGCGGACAAGGTGAAATCCACGCTGACAACAGTGCGCTGAAAGGCCGGAATACCTTGCGACAGGATCGAGGCGAACAGAACGATCAGGAAGAACAGGCCCGTTGCAATAGCGACAATCCCGTATGCCCGAAATCGTTTCTCTGCATTTGCACGTTTTTTGGTATGTGCATCCCCTACAGTCAGCGAGACTGAGCGATGACCTGTTTCTGGGCTTTGCATGCTGGCTTCGGTCATTCGTATTGCTCCCGATACTTGCGCACGATGTAGAGGGCAAAGATGTTCAGCCCAAGCGTGAGGGTGAAAAGGGTCATGCCCAGTGCAAAGGCTACAAGCGCTTCGGGCGATGCGAAATCCGCGTCTCCGGTCAGCTGGCTCACGATTTTTGCGGTGACGGTCGTCATGGCTTCAAACGGGTTCAGGCTCAGCCGCGCTGCGGCCCCTGCCCCAAGGACCACGATCATTGTCTCACCTATGGCGCGCGATGCGGCCAGCAGGATCGCCCCCACGATACCCGGAAGCGCCGCTGGCAGAACAACCTGACGGATGGTTTCGGACTGCGTTGCACCCAATCCGTAAGAACCGTCGCGCAGAGCCTGCGGCACCGCGTTGATGATGTCATCCGACAACGAGGACACAAACGGGATCAGCATGATGCCCATGACCAACCCAGCGGTCATGACTGCCGTGCCAGCCTTCATCCAGCCAAGCCCGTCATCCCCGAACAGTCCAAGCAAAAGCGGACCAACGGTAAGCAGCGCAAAAAGGCCGTAAACGATGGTCGGGATACCTGCCAGTATCTCGAGCAGCGGTTTTGCTACGGCGCGGACACGGGGTGACGCGTATTCGCTGAGGTAAATCGCGGCGAACAGCCCGATCGGGACAGCCACCAGAAGGGCAACGAGCGAGATATAGAATGTCCCCCACAGCAGGGGAAGAATGCCAAGTTCAGACGACCCGCCGCGCCCCGAAAAACTGGGGGCCCAAGTCGTGCCGAAAAAGAAATCGGTAGCAGGGTAGAGTTTGAAGAATTCCCAAGTGTTGAAAACCAGGGACAGGACGATCCCGACAGTAGTCAGAATTGCGATGGACGCGGCTGCCAGCAACAGGATTCGCACGCCCTGCTCGACCACATTGCGCGCGCGGTATTCCGCGTGGGTTTGAAGCCAGCTGACCGCAGCACCGGCGAGTGCCGTCAGTATGACGGCGACTGTCATGATCGAATAGCCGGTCGCATTCATGATCCGATAGCTTTGCGCCGCGCGCAGCACAGGTTGCGTGATATCCGACGTCACCACTTGCCCGGCATCCTTCAGACGCTGGGTCATGTCGATCACATCCGCGCGCTCGTTGCGCGCCAGTTCCTCGGGTATCTGCCCGGCGGCAACTGCGTTATCCAAGCCGTACGCGGTGCGACGGACCTCGGCCATGACCAGATTGAGGGACGCGCCGTCTTCGATGGCGGAACCCGAGATCATTTCGGATACCTGAGAGTTCACGTAAAGCGGTTGTACTAGCAACCAGAGGATCATAAGGCCAAATGCGGGAACGATCGTCTTGAGGGCGACATTTGCGCCATAATACGACGGAAGCGAGTGCAAAGCCCGGATATCTCCTGTGGCGCTTTGCAGGGCGCGTGTGCGCCCCAACAGGTAACCGACTGCAGCAATCGCTAGCACGATCAGAACAAGCCATACTATCGGCATGAAACCCCCATTTGGTCTTGGCCGGGAAAGCTAAAAAATGTGGGGGCGACAGGAATGCCGCCCCCCGGTATTTCGAACCAAAGGCGGGATTAGCTGCCCGAACCCATGGTAACTTCGTTGGCGATTGCATCCTGAGTCTGTGCCAGCTCAGGGTCCGCAACCAGACCATAATTTGCCAGAGGACCCGAAGCGCCTGCGATTTCATCGTGGGTAAAGAACTGGGCGTATTCTTTAAGGCCGGGAATCACGCCGATATGGGCTTTCTTCACGTAGAAGAACAGCGGGCGCGAAACCGGATATTCACCGGTCGAGATGCTTTCGGTCGAAGGAGCGATACCCGACATGGTTGCCACTTTCAGCTTGTCGGTGTTGTTCTCGTAGAACGCCAGGCCGAAAATGCCGATGCCATTGGGGTTGGTGTCGATACGCGCCAGCGTTTCGGTGTAGTCACCATCGATGTCGACCGCCTTGCCGTCGGTACGAACAGCCAGACAAGCATCTTCTGCGTCGTCTTCGCTCATGCCGCCAGCAATCATGGCTTCCATCGCACCGGTCGCTTCACAACCGATCAGCAGAACTTTTTCTTCGAATACTTCACGGGTGCCGTGTTTGGTACCTGGAATGAAGCCAGCGATTTCTACATCAGGCAGTTCCGGGTTGAATTCGGCCCAGGTGGTGTAAGGGTTATCAACCACTTCACCGTCTTTCAGGACTTTTGCGCCCAGTGCGTTAAAGATGTCGGCAGGTTCAAAAGCGGTGAAGGCAGGACCGTTCTGCTGGCTTGCAAAGACGATGCCATCATAACCGATGCGGACTTCCATGATGTCAGTCACACCGTTTTCGGCGCAGGCCTTGATTTCTTTTTCACGGATCGCGCGCGATGCGTTTGCAATGTCGATGGTGTTTTCACCAACACCCTCACAGAAACGCTTCAGACCAGCTGACGAACCGCCCGATTCAACAACCGGGGTCGGGAAGTCGGTGTTCTCACCAAACAGTTCCGCGACGATCGACGCATATGGCAGAACGGTCGACGAACCGGCAACCTGAACGTTGTCACGGGCAGCAGCGGTGGTTGCCGAGACGGCGGTGATTGCCAGCGCAGAAGCCGACAGTTTTACAAAGGACATTTCAGTCTCCTTGAAAAGGTATGATTGATCACCCCCATGATGATCCTGCGTGCACCCCTAGGTGCCGTGCGTAAGCCTTTTGTGACAAGTGTGTAACGCTTTTATGACAACCCTCGTTTATCCGGAGATTTCAGGTCAAAAAAACGTAACGAGGCAGATTTTGAAGGGTGATAATGCGGGAAGGGCTACCGTGGTAAGATGACTGTAAAGACGGAACCTTTTCCCAACTCACTTTCCACGCGCAACCGTCCGCGGTGGCGATTGACGATGTGCTTGACGATGGCCAGCCCCAGCCCCGTTCCACCCAACTGCCGCGACCTGTGATTGTCGGCGCGATAGAAGCGCTCGGTCAGGCGTGGCAGATGCACAGAATCAATTCCTGGCCCCTTGTCGATGATCTTCACCCGCACCCCAGGCCCACGCATCGCCGCGTCACGCTCTGATGACAAAACGCTGACTGTGACGCTGCCACCGCTGGCACCGTATTTTATTCCGTTTTCGATCAGGTTGGTGAATACCTGCCGTAACTGATCGCTGTCTCCGGTTACTGCAAGCGGGCCGTCCTGTGCGTCAAGCGTCAGCGTCACACCCGCCTCTTCCGCTAGGGGGCGCAACGAGTTAAGGGTGGATTGCAGCAGCCCTGTCAGCTCCAGCTGTTGTTTTGGGCGAACTCTTTCTTCGCTTTCCACGCGGTTCAGGGACAAAAGATCGCCAACCAGCCGGTTCATCCTGTTGGCTTCATCGGCCATGATTTGCAGGAACCGGTCACGCGCAGCCGGATCGTTGCGTGCAGGGCCGCGCAAGGTTTCAATGAAGCCCATCAGTGCCGTCAACGGTGTCCGCAATTCGTGACTGACATTGGCAACAAAGTCCCGGCGCATCTGACTTGCCTGTTCCAGGTGCGTGACATCTTGAAAAGTGGCCAGAATGGCGCCACCCGACACGGCTCCGACCCCGTTCATATATCGGCATTGCACATCAAATGTTGTGTCCTGAGCGCCGTCACTGGAAAGATGACGCGCCGTCTTGGTTTCCTTCGACTGAAGGCTTTGCTCAATCGCTTCAAGAACCAGTGGCTGCCGCAGGATGGTCGCAAAATGCCGCCCTACAATATTCTGCCCCAGAAAGGTTTTTGCATCCGTATTGGCGGCAATGATCCGTTCGGTCTGATCCACCATCAGCGCGGGCATAGGGATGGCCTGAACAAATCCATCAAGAAGGTTATCTGACATGCTTCAAACCCCGATCAATCCGCGCGTCTTACTGGACAGGTCTTAAGGTGTCCCGAAACCTGCGCATGTTTTCCTGATAGTGCAGCGCGCTTAGGGTAATCCGTTTTGCTGCGGCCTCGTCCAGTTGGCGCACCACTTTGCCCGGAGCCCCCATCACAAGGGAGTTATCCGGAATCTCCTTGCCTTCCGTGATCAAGGCCCCTGCCCCGATCAGGCAATTCCGTCCGATCCGGGCACCATTCAGAACAATCGCGCCCATTCCGATCAGAGTATTTTGTCCGATCGTACATCCGTGCAGCATCACTTTGTGTCCGATGGTGCAATTCGGACCAATCCACAAAGGATACCCGGCATCGATGTGCATGACGCAGTTTTCCTGAACGTTGCTACCTGCACCAACGCGGATTTCCTCGTGATCTGCGCGTATCGTGCAGCCGAACCAAACCGAGGCACCCTTTTCCAGCACAACCTTGCCGATCAGGTTGGCATCGGGCGCAACCCATGTGTCCTCGTGAATATCCGGCATGTGCTCGCCTAACGCGAAGATCGTCATGACAACCCCTCGAATTCGTTTTGAAGTTTGCGCACGTGTTGTTGCAGATTTGGCTGTTGAATACGGCGCATCCGTTCGGCGCTGACGATGGTCTTGAGCTTCTTTTCGGTCGCCTCAAGATCGTCATTGATCAGGACATAATCGTAATAGCCCCAGTGGCTGATCTCATCCCAGCTTTTGAGCATCCGCCTTGCGATAACTTCATCGCTATCTTGTCCACGCGATTCCAGACGGCGGCGCAGTTCAGGGATCGATGGCGGCAGGATGAAGATCGACAACGCATGCTTACCCAGATCCGAGTTGCGGATCTGAACCTCGCCTTGCCAGTCCACGTCGAACAGCACGTCCTTACCCGCGTGGATCGAACTACGCACCGGATCAGCGGGTGAGCCATAGAAATTACCGAAGACATGCGCATGTTCCAACATCTGGCCATCGGCGACCTTCTGCTTGAACTCGTCTTCAGAAAGAAAATAGTAATCCCGCCCATGTTCTTCCCCCGGACGCGGGGCACGGGTTGTGGCCGAGACCGAAAACTCAAGGTCCTTGTCCCAGTCCATCAGCCGCTTTGCCAGGGTGGATTTGCCTGCCCCGGACGGGGAAGACAGGATGATTAAAAGGCCTCGGCGATCCGCCATATCAGTCGTTCCCATCGTTATTCCACGTTTTGCACTTGTTCGCGCATCTGATCGATCACCGCCTTCAATTCCAGCCCGACAGCCGTCAGATCCGTACTCTGAGCCTTGGAACACAGCGTGTTGGTTTCGCGGTTGAACTCTTGCATCAGGAAATCAAGCTTGCGTCCGACAGCCCCTTCCTGCCCAAGCAACTCTCGCGCTGCGGCCACATGTGCAGACAGGCGGTCGATCTCTTCGGTAATGTCGGCTTTGACCGCGATCAAAGCCAGTTCCTGCGCGACGCGATCCGGGTCCGCGCCCTGCGCATTGTCCAGTACGTGCGCCAGATTGTCCCGAAGTGCCGCGGCCATCTTGTCCTTGCGTTGCACGGCCAGATCGGCTGCCTGCGCTGTCAGCGCCGCAACTTGGTCCAGCTGAGTGTTCAGCACGGCCGCCAACGCTTCGCCTTCGGTCTGGCGCATTCCGACAAAAGCGGCCAACAGGTCGTTGAAATCTTCGGTCAGGCGCGCCACCAGCGGAGCGGGATCATCCGCATCTGCGGTTGCATCCAACATGCCTTTCAGTGCCAAAAGGTCCGAGGCGCGCGCCGGTTCCAGAGCGATGCCGCGCGCAGCTGCCATCTTGTGTGTTTGCTCCAACGCACTCAGAGCAGCGGCCATAGCGACCTCGTTCAATGCCAGTTCCGAGGCAGAGTCCTCACGATTCAGACGCATTGAAAGGGTCACATTCCCACGGCTCAGGGATTTTGACAGCGTGGCCCGAAGGGCCACCTCAAGCCCGGTCAGCCATTCAGGGACGCGCAGGCGCATATCAAGGCCTTTACCGTTGACACTGCGCAACTCCCACGTCCAGCTATGCGGTCCGTATTCACCCTTCCCCGAGGCAAACCCGGTCATGGATCTGATCATGACTGTCCTTTCCTGTGGCCTCACCCTTTTGGATGTTTGCCGCACCTAATGCGATTGACCGGTACAGAGCAAGAGTTGGCTGAGGCCGCCTTTGTTTGGGGTAAGTTAACCATTCGTTAAAGAATTGCTCCAAAATTGAATAAACCCGAGTCAAACTACCCTTGGTAATGGCTTGCAGGCCACAAATGCTCCGGTTGTGTTGCATTTTATGAAAATGGCGGCCAATTGACGTAAGGGTGAAAAAATGAAAACCTTTTTCGGGACTGGTTCCGGGTCAGATTTTGGAAAGATCGTCGCAATGGATCGCTTTGACAGTGGGCGCAGCCTTACGCCGATCCGCCAGGCCGAAGCGTATTGGACTGCATTGCTGAGAGGTGACGGTGTTCCGATGCGGTCCCAGGTTGACCCGCGCGGGCTGGAAAACATACTCGAATATACTTTCATTCTTGAACGGATCGCCCCTGGACTGGCTCGGTTTCGCCTTGCCGGAAGTCACCTGAACGGGCTTGCGGGGATGGAGGTTCGTGGCATGCCTGTGACGTCCTTTTTTCAGCCCGATGACCGCGCCAGGATTAAGGATGTTCTGGAGCAGGTACTTGCAGCACCCGCCGTTGCCGAACTGGGTCTGGATTCGAGCGGGATACTGGGGCGTACCCGGATGCAGGCCTGCATGATCCTTTTGCCGCTCAAAAGTGATCTGGGCGACGTCAGCCGGGTTCTGGGGGTCATGGTCGCGGATGGAGCGATTGGTAAAACCCCACGCAGATTTTCGATTACGGATACGCGGATCAAATCGTTTTCGGAAATTCAGGCACCGGTTCCTGCTGCGCCTAAAACCGTTGACGGTTTTGCCGAAGACCAAACGGATTTCAAACGCGCGGCCAAACACCTTCGTCTGGTCGTGTCGCGCGATGACTGAACCAGTCTGAACACCCAGAACAAAAAACAGCGGACCGATGGCCCGCTGTTTTTCTTTCTTTTCGAACGCTTAACTTGCGGCGCGTTTTGATCCGTTGCGGCGCAGGTTGGTCAGTTCTTCCGCCACAAGGAACGCCAGTTCCAGCGACTGAGACGCGTTCAGGCGCGGGTCGCAAGCGGTGTGGTAGCGATCCGACAGATCCTCTTCGGTTACAGCACGCACACCACCGGTGCATTCGGTAACGTCGAGACCGGTCATCTCGAAATGGACACCGCCGGGGATCGTGCCCTCAGACTGATGCACGCCAAAGAAATCGTGTACCTCACGCAGGACAGAATCGAACGGACGGGTTTTGTAGCCCGTGGCCGACTTGATGGTGTTGCCGTGCATCGGGTCGCAGACCCAAGTGACCTTGGCGCCTTCTTCCTTCACGGCCTTGACCAGACGCGGAAGGTGTTCACCCGCCTTGCCCGCGCCAAAGCGCGCGATCAGAGTCAGGCGGCCCTCTTCATTTTCAGGGTTCAGCTTCGACATGAGAACCTTGAGGTCTTCTGCCGTCGTCGTCGGACCACATTTCAACCCAATCGGGTTCAGAACGCCACGACAGAACTCGACATGTGCACCATCAGGCTGTCGCGTACGGTCGCCGATCCAGATCATGTGACCAGACCCGGCCAGCCAGTTGCCCGAGGTCGAATCCAGACGGGTCAGCGCCTCTTCGTACTCCAGCAACAGACCTTCGTGACTGGTGTAGAATTCAACAGTCGAGAATTCGTGTGTCGTGTCTGCCGTGATACCGGCCGCTTCCATGAAGTCGATGGTGTCCTGAATGCGATCTGCCACCTCAGAGTACTTCTGAACATCCTGTTCGTCGGTAAAGCCCAGAGTCCACGAATGGACGCGGCTCATGTCGGCGAAGCCACCAGTTGAGAAAGCACGCAGCAGGTTCAACGTGGCCGCCGCCTGCGTGTAGGCCTGCAACATCTTTTCGGGATTCGGAATCCGCGCTTCGGGCGTGAACGCCAGTTCGTTGATGATGTCACCGCGGTAGCTGGGTAGCTCGACACCATCCACAACCTCGGTCGGGGCGCTGCGTGGCTTTGCAAATTGGCCGGCCATACGACCGACTTTAACCACCGGCACCTTGGCACCATAGGTAAGAACCATCGCCATTTGCAGCATCACCTTGAAGGTGTCACGGATCGCATCGGCGCTGAATTGTTCAAAGCTTTCAGCGCAATCCCCGCCTTGCAGAAGGAAGGCCTCGCCGCGACCGGCGGCACCAAGATGTTGCTTGAGGCGCCGCGCCTCACCGGCGAAGACTAGCGGGGGATACTGCGAAAGCTGGGCCTCGACCTTGGCCAATGCGGCCGCGTCGGTATAGTCTGGCATCTGAACCCGGGGCTTGTTGCGCCAGTTCGATTTTTGCCATTCGGTCATAGCTTTGATCTCCGCTGAAGTGTTCAGGTCGCCTCTATACAAAAAGCAATGAAGAGTGACCATATCCCATTTGCGCCTCTTGACGCCGCAAACAAGCTTTGATCATGGTGACTGCCAAATACGCTGCGGGATACCAGGTTTTCCTGCGCAGAATTAAGGACATTTTGTCATGCAAGTGCAACGCCAAGCAGTCACGGTCGAAAATGCTGGGGCCACGCCCCGCCATTTCGTTTTTGTCCTGTTGGACAATTTTTCGCTGCTGTCTTTTGCGTCAGCGCTCGACAGTCTGCGCATCGCAAATCGCATGGCGGACAAACAGCTTTATACATGGACACTTTCCGGTGAAGGCGGAAACTCGATTTCATGTTCGGCCGGGACCGAATTCAAGCTGGACCGTGATCTTGAGGAGTTGCAGCGCGACGATGTCGTTCTGATTTGCGGAGGCGTTGACGTACAGGCAGCCACCACCAAACGCATTCTGAACTGGTTACGACGCGAGGCACGGCGCGGATTGCGTATCGGCGGTTTGTGCACGGCTGCTTATACCCTGGCCAAGGCCGGGTTACTGGACAACAAGCGGGCGACGATACATTGGGAAAACTCAGACAGTTTCATCGAAGAATTCGATGAGGTCGAGTTGACGAAAGCTGTCTTTCAGATTGATGGCGGTCGGATGACAACGGCTGGGGGGACCTCGTCTATCGATCTGATGCTCAAGTTGATTGCAGACGATTTTGGCGAAGACTTGGCAAATGCGGTGGCGGACCAGATGATTTATTCGTCAATCCGGACAGATCAGGATACGCAACGTCTGTCGACACCGACGCGGATTGGGGTCCGGCACCCCAAGCTGAGTCAGGTCATTCTCATGATGGAAAAGAACATCGAAGAGCCGATCTCTCCTTCGATTCTGGCCAAGGAAGTCGGTATGTCGACTCGCCAGCTTGAGCGTCTGTTCCGGCGCTATCTCAGCCGCTCGCCCAAGCGGTACTATATGGAACTTCGCTTGCACAAAGCGCGGAACCTGCTGATGCAAACGGATATGAGCGTCATCAACGTAGCCCTGGCATGCGGCTTTGCCTCGCCCAGCCATTTCTCGAAATGCTACCGTGCACATTACAACACCACGCCGTATCGCGAGCGTGGCGCGCAGAGCGGGCGGCTATCGGTGTAAGGTCACTCCGCCGGAGCCATTCTGTAAACTGCCCCCCGCCCAACCGAGATAAACCAGATCGACCCATCTGGCGCTTCGACGATATCGCGGACGCGCTCGGTTTCAGGGCTTCTGATCTGTTCGGCCTCGTGCATCGGCTGACCGTGAAGCCGTGCGATATAGTCAAATTTCAACGACCCTACGAAGATATCACCCTTCCATTGCGGCCATAGCTTGCCGGAATAAACCAGCAGACCGGACGGCGCTATGGAAGGATCCCAGTAGTAAACTGGCTGTTCCAGCCCTTCTTTAGCTGTACCGTCGCCGATTTTTTCACCCGAATAATGCGTGCCATATGAAATAACCGGCCAACCATAATTCCGCCCTGCACGGGGTTGGTTGATTTCATCGCCACCCCGCGCCCCGTGTTCCGAGATCCAAAGTCGGCCAAACGCGTCCAAATCCGCGCCCTGCGGATTTCGATGGCCGTAAGACCATATTTCGGGTTCGATATTCGATTGCACGACAAAGGGGTTATCCGCCGGAACTGTCCCATCGCGATTGATGCGAATGACCGAGCCCATGGGATTGGACCGATCCTGTGCATTCTCCGCCTGTCCCCGTTCGCCCAAGGTCACGAATAATGTCCCGTCCGGCGTTTCGACCACACGGCTGCCAAAATGGCGACCACCTGTACCACCTGGCGATGCCTCGAAAATTACTCGAAGGTTCTGAAGGTTTTTGCCAGTCTCGGACAGGCGCGCAACCGCAACAGCAGTTCCTGCACCGTCGCCTTGCGGTTTTGCAAAAGTCAGAAAGACCTCTCGACTTTGATTGAAATCGCGTGAGATCGTGACGTCCAACAATCCTCCCTGCCCCAAAGTCGCGACCTTTGGAACGCCTGAAACAGCTACCGGCTGTCCATTTCGCACATACAGCAATCTTCCATCCCGTTCCGTGACGAGGAAACTCTCATCAGGCAAAATGCCAACCGCCCATGGGGTCTCTAGCCCGCCAACCATTTCTTCCAGTTGGACAATCCCGGCTGAAACCAACAGCGTCTGGGCCGCGGCACTCAAGGCGCACAGTGAGAAAGAGAGAATCATCGCCGTTCTGAGCATTCTGGTCCCTTTCGGTGACAATCAGGGGTGAGTCCCAACAAAACAGATAGAATTTCAAACGAAAAAAACACGTTTGCGTTAGGACTTTTCTTTTCCGAACAGCTTGCCTAGGGTCGTCGCCAGAACGAATACGTTTACAACTGGGAGTAACCATATGAAAAAGCTGCTTACTGCAACTGCAGCAACTGCATTGCTGGCCGGCGCAGCCATGGCCGAAGATGTCAAACTGGGGATTTTGATCGGCTTTACCGGCCCGATTGAATCGCTTGCCCCCGCCATGGGATCGGGTGCCGAGCTGGCAATCGCCGAAGTCAACGAATCCGGAAAGTTCATGAACGGTGCCAGCGTGGCTGGCGTACGTGCCGATACCGGCTGTATCGACAACGGTCTGTCCACCTCGAACGGCGAGCGTATGATCGCTGACGGTGTTGCAGGCATCATCGGCGGCGACTGTTCGGGTGTAACCGGCGCGATTCTGCAAAACGTTGCCATTCCTAACGGCATGGTCATGATCTCGCCTTCGGCGACCTCGCCCGGCCTGTCAACCATGGAGGACAATGGCCTGTTCTTCCGCACCGCGCCGTCGGATGCGCGCGAAGGTCAAGTTATGGCTGATATCCTTAAGGATCGCGGCATCAACTCGATCGCGCTGACCTATACCAACAACGACTATGGCAAAGGTCTGGCCGATGCGATCCAGACGTCCTTCGAAGCGGTTGGCGGCGAAGTGACCATCGTTACGGCGCACGAAGACGGCAAGGCCGACTATTCGGCTGAAGTTGGCGCGCTGGCCTCGGCCGGTGGCGACATTCTGGTTGTCGCAGGTTATCTGGACCAGGGTGGTCTGGGCATCATCCAGTCGTCGCTGGACAGCGGTGCGTTTGACACCTTTGGTCTGCCCGGCGGCATGATCGGTGACTCGCTTCCCGCAAATGTCGGCCCCGACCTGAACGGCTCGTTCGGTCAGATCGCCGGGTCCGGTGGTGAAGGTGCAGAAAAGTACTTTGCACTGGCCGAAGCAGCCGGGTTTGACGGCTCGTCGCCCTATTCGCCCGAATCCTATGACGCGGCAGCGCTGTTCATGTTCGCCATGCAAGCCGCCGGTTCGACCAACCCGGCAGATTACGCGGGCAAAGTAATGGACGTCGCCAACGCACCGGGTGAAAAGATTTATCCGGGTGAACTGGCCAAAGGTCTGGAACTGCTGGCCGCCGGTCAGGACATCGACTATGTCGGCGCGTCCGGTGTCGAGTTGATCGGCCCCGGCGAAAGCGCAGGGTCGTACCGCGAGATTGAAGTGACCGACGGCGAAAACAAGACCGTCAACTTCCGTTGATCCCGCATATCAAGCTATAAAATCAGACAGCCCGGGCCTTGTGTCCGGGCTGTTTCAATGACAAAAGGCTGCACCTCGTTTCACGGGGTCAAGGCAAGGGGATACCATGATCGTCGTCGAGGACGTGCATAAGCATTTCGGCGGGTTTCACGCGGTGGACGGGGCGTCGCTGGAAATCCAAAAAGGGTCGATCACCGGCCTGATCGGGCCCAACGGGGCCGGAAAAACCACTCTGTTCAATGTGATCGCCGGTGTTTTGCCTCCGACCAGCGGCAAGGTGGTCATGGATGGTGAAGATATCACTGGCCTGCCTCCGCATGAGCTGTTTCACAAGGGTTTGCTGCGCACCTTCCAGATCGCGCATGAGTTTTCGTCGATGACCTGCCGCGAAAACCTGATGATGGTGCCCGGTGCGCAATCGGGTGAGGCGCTGTGGAATACCTGGTTCGGACGCAAGCGCATCGCTGATGAAGAACGCGCGCTGAAAGCCAAGGCAGACGAGGTGCTGGAGTTTCTGACCATCGAACATCTGGCCGATCACAAGGCCGGTCAGGTTTCGGGCGGTCAAAAGAAACTGCTGGAACTTGGTCGTACCATGATGGTGGACGCCAAGATCGTATTTCTGGACGAGGTCGGAGCAGGCGTGAACCGCACCCTGCTGATGACCATCGCTGATACGATCCTGCGCCTGAACAAAGAGCGTGGTTATACGTTTGTTGTCATCGAGCACGACATGGATTTCATCGGCAAGATCTGCGACCCGGTCATCTGCATGGCCGAGGGTAAGGTTTTGGCCGAGGGTACTCTGGATGAGATCAAGGCAAACGAGCACGTGATCGAAGCCTATCTAGGCACCGGCCTCAAAAACAAAGACAAGCTGGAGGCCCAGACATGACCGCTGGCATGAGCGACAACCCCTATCAGGACGACAAGGGCAACAAGGACGCATCGATTACCAACACGCAAGGTATCGGAACAATGACGCCTGCCCATCGGAAAAGCGGGACGACTCATCGCGTTGAAGGCGGCCCGTTTCTGATCGGCGATACCATGACCGGTGGTTATGGCAAAGGCCCGGACATCCTGCACGACTGCACCATTGCCGTGGACAAGGGGGAGATCGCAGTCATTGTCGGCCCCAACGGTGCGGGCAAGTCAACGGCGATGAAGGCCGTGTTTGGGATGCTGGATGTGCGCGCCGGCTCTGTACGCCTGGACGGCGAGGATATCACCAGCCTCACCCCGCAAGACCGCGTAATCCGCGGTATGGGCTTTGTTCCTCAGACATCGAACATTTTTACCTCGATGACTGTCGAGGAAAATCTGGAAATGGGTGCCTTTATCCGGCACGACGATTTCTCGGACACGATGGAGCAGGTCTATGACCTGTTCCCAATTCTGCGTGACAAACGCAACCAACCTGCCGGCGAACTGTCTGGCGGTCAGCGCCAACAGGTTGCCGTGGGTCGCGCGCTGATGACGCAACCCAAGGTCCTGATGCTGGACGAGCCCACCGCAGGTGTCTCACCCATCGTGATGGATGAGCTTTTTGACCGCATCATCGAGGTCGCACGCACCGGCCTGCCGATCCTGATGGTTGAACAAAACGCCCGCCAGGCGCTGGAGATTGCCGATAAGGGATATGTGCTGGTTCAGGGGCGAAACGCCTATACCGGTACGGGCAAGGAATTGCTGGCCGATCCGGAAGTGCGGAAGAGTTTCTTGGGCGGTTGAGGCCTATGAAAACCAGCCTACTCGCCGTTTTCTGTTTATGTCTGCTAGGCAGCATCGTGTTTGCTCAGAGCCTAGCACCGCAAGCTAAGCAGTCTAGAAATGGGGTGATCTTCCGTTGCGAGTTCGAGAATCAACGAACGGTCATCCTGTCGGCGCTCGATGACAGGATTGTTTGGCAGGAAAATGGGTCTGATTACCCTGCCAGTGATTGGACACATATTCGGATATCGCATGACCCAATCTTGTCAGTATTTGCTTATGGTGTGGGCATCGGAAGCCCTAGGCTCGATATTTACCAAGGTATCTTCCACGCTGATAAGCCCGGCTACGACCTTGGCACTGCAATCCTAAGCGAGACGCTTGTTGGGCGCGAAAGGTTGATAGTAGAGGCCGTTGAGGGTTTTTGCCAAGGCGAGCAACAGAACTAGTGGGCTTTTTCAAAGCCATTTTTACACCCTCGAACTTCCTTCTTGTTTCTGCAATCGACCGAAGGCGCCAGTTTAGAAGGAAACGCTGGTTGATCTCGGTATCTGGCCGTCTTCAACCGCGACAACCATCCCAAGATTTCCACGCCTCGGCTGCAATCCGGTCACATTGGGCGTTTAGCGCCGGGCGCTGTGAAGGAAACGGTTTCCCGGACAAACAAATCTGATTCCGAGAAATCAAGCGAACCTTCTGAATGAAAAACTTTATTCAGGACCCAAAAATGAAAAAATTGATATGGGTGGCCGTCGCCACTTTGTGCACGAACGCTGCAATTGCGCAAGAGCGCCACTTTGTCTGCGTCTCAGACCGCGACGGCAGTGAAGTGCGCCTCAAACGGGCGTCGGAAGGAGACAAGGGCATCATCGAAACCGCAAGTGTTTCTGGCGACGCGATGGTCTTCAAAGGCGTTGGCAACATGACGTTTGTCTATATCCAGGGCGATGAGGTCATGACCTTTGTTGTGAACTATGACGACATGACCTTTGATCTTTCGGTCAAAGGCCCCAACGCGGGGACTGATCGCGGCGCTTGTACTGAAACAAACGCCTGAGCCCCTTCCGACCATCTCGACCACGCACCGGAATTGACCGGTGCGTGACTGAGCCGGGCTTGATGTGGAAAGTCCGTCCTTCTTGAAAGCTTTTCTAGGGTTTTTTCGCTACCAGCAGGAAAATATGACGATAAACCGCGTGCAAAACATTGTGCCCGCGCAGACCGTTATGCCATAAGGTCGCACCCGGACAGTGAGAAGAAATAATGGACTTACTCAACGCGCTTGTTGCGCTTGCCAACTTTGTCATCGTGCCTGCGATTGCCTATGGCAGTCAGTTGGCATTGGGGGCGCTTGGCGTGACCCTGATCTACGGCATCCTGCGGTTTTCGAACTTTGCCCATGGTGACACCATGGCCTTTGGCGCGATGATCGCTGTGCTTGTCACCTGGGGCTTACAGGCCGCTGGTGTCAGCTTTGGGCCGTTGCCGACTGCCCTACTCGCCCTGCCCTTTGCTATCCTTGGCTGCATCATGCTGGTGTTGGTTACAGACAGACTGGTCTACCGCTTTTACCGCGAACAAAAGGCCAAGCCGGTTATCCTTGTGATCGTTTCAATGGGTGTAATGTTCATCATGAACGGTCTGGTGCGCTTTATCATCGGGCCGGATGATCAAAAGTTCTCGGACGGTGCAAGATTCTTGATATCCGCGCGGGACTTCAAGTCCATGACGGGCCTTCAGGAGGGTCTGGCCATCAAGACCTCGCAAGGGATCACCCTGATAGTGGCCGTTATTGCCGTGGCCTTACTGTTCTGGTTCCTCAACAAAACACGAACCGGAAAGTCGATGCGCGCCTATTCCGACAACGAGGATCTGGCGCTTTTGTCCGGCATCAACCCTGAACGTGTTGTGATGATCACCTGGATCATCGTAGCCGCCTTGGCGACCACAGCGGGTGTTCTTTACGGGTTGGACAAAAGCTTTAAACCCTTCGTCTATTTCCAGCTTCTGCTGCCGATTTTCGCTTCAGCAATCGTGGGGGGGCTGGGCAACCCGCTGGGCGCGATTGCCGGCGGGTTCATCATCGCGTTTTCCGAGGTGACGATCACCTATGCCTGGAAAAAAGTACTGACCTATGTGGCCCCCGAAAACCTGGAGCCGTCCGGATTGGTTCAGCTCCTGTCCACCGATTACAAGTTCGCTGTCAGCTTTGTCATCCTGCTGATCGTGCTTCTGTTTAAGCCCACGGGCCTGTTCAAGGGAAAAGCAGTATGACCGAATCTGTCAAAAACACTCTGCTTTTCATAGCTGTTGGCAGCCTCATTCTGCTGACCGGTTTCACGCAAAGCTGGAACACCGCCGTTCTGATTCTGAACATGGGGCTGATCTCGGCCATCATGGCGATCGGTGTGAACCTGCAATGGGGCTTTGCGGGCCTGTTCAACGTGGGGGTCATGGGCTTCGTCGCGCTGGGCGGTCTGGCCGTGGTGCTAGTATCAACAGCGCCTACCCCGGGTGCCTGGGGCGCAGGCGGTTATGGTATCGTTCTGTCTTTGCTACTGGGGGCTGCCACTGTTGTTGCAGCCGTACTGGTGGCAACGAGAATGCCCAAAGGCCGGGTGCAGACGCTGACAATAATCACTGTCCTTATCGTCGGCTTTTTCCTCTACCGGGCCGTGTTCGACCCCAATGTTGCCGCAGTTGAAGCCATTGACCCGGCGATTGCCGGTAACATCGGTGGACTGAACCTGCCCGTTCTGCTGGCCTGGCCTGCCGGAGGTCTGCTGGCTGCCGGGGCGGCATGGCTGATTGGCAAAACCGCGCTTGGGCTGCGGTCAGATTATCTGGCGATTGCCACGCTGGGTATCGCCGAGATTATCATCGCCGTCATGAAGAACGAGGACTGGCTGGCCCGCGGCGTGAAGAACGTCTATGGCATCCCGCGCCCCTCGCCGGTTGTCGGGTATGAAGTTGACTTGCAGCAAGATCCGGCTTTTCTTGCCCGCGCCGAATGGCTGGGGCTGGATCCGGTCACTGCATCCACCCTTTCGGTGAAACTTGGGTATTCGCTGCTGTTCATGCTGGTTCTTCTGGCGCTGCTGTGGATGGCGCAGATGGCGCTGAAAAGCCCGTGGGGCCGCATGATGCGCGCAATCCGCGACAATGAAGTTGCAGCCGAAGCGATGGGCAAGGACGTCACCCGTCGCCACTTGCAGATTTTCGTATTAGGGTCGGCCATTTGCGGCATCGCTGGCGCGATGATGACCACCCTGGACGGACAGCTGACACCGGGCACCTACAATCCGTTGCGCTTTACCTTCCTGGTTTGGGTCATGGTGATCGTTGGCGGTTCGGGCAACAACTTCGGAGCCGTTCTGGGCGCGTTCCTGATTTGGTTCTTGTGGGTTCAGGTCGAGCCGATTGGCTTGTGGTTGATGAGTGTGATCACCGCAGGCTTGCCGGATGGCAGCGCGCTGAAGTCACATCTTATTGATAGTGCCGCACATATGCGCCTTTTCACGATGGGCCTGATCCTGTTGATTGTTCTCAGATTCAGCCCAAGGGGTCTGATCCCCGAGAAATAGACCGACGCCACGTTCCAATACACAAAACCGCGCCACTAATCTGGCGCGGTTTCTTGATTCTTAAGGTTTTTCTGAATAAACGAACCCACCACAGTGTTTTTGATTTGCGGCAGGTTGCTGGCACTCACCCTCGCCTATGCCGTTTCAATCGATCAACAAGACGAGTAGACAAGAGTAGAAAATGAAAGCACCACATCTGAAATCACTCATTCTGTTTCCGGCTATTGCGGTTGTAGTATCCGCATGCGTTCCCAGCCCCGAAGATCTTGAGACGACGCCGGTCAAGGTACAGACTCCTAAAGGTGTTGTGACCTGCCAGCTCTATCGTCAGGATCGTGTGACCTGGGACCGCGCAATCGACTTCCCAGCCACAAAGATGTCTGTCCCCGAGGCTGACGCCTATTGCCGTCAGGAAGGCCAACGCCGACTGAAGTAAACGCGACAGCGCCCCCAACGGGCGCTGCGTTCTTACCTGTTGCGGAACAAACCGCCGAGGATACCGCGCACGATCCGGCGCCCGGTAGTGCCTTTAAGCTCTTTGATCACCGCTTCGGTCATCGCTGTGGCAAAGGTGTCCTGCTTGCGCTCAACCCGGGATGAGGACCGGCCAACCCGGCTGCCCGAATATCTGCGGGCCGAAGAGTATTCGCGTTCGATCGGCGATTGCGCTTCAAAAACTTCGTCGGATTCGGCCAGTTCTGCGGCATTGGCCGCAGCTTGGGCCCGCGCCTGAAGAATCTCGAAGGCAGATTTTCGATCTATGTTCTTGTCGTATTTCCCCGCCATTGGGGAAACTGCTAGAATGTCCCGGCGTTCGGCATCTGAAATTGGCCCCAGCTGAGATCCCGGCGGGCGAATAAGCGTGCGCTCGACCACGCCCGGAACACCTTTCTTTTGCAGCATGGAAGTAACGGCTTCCCCCACGCCGACTTCGCGAATTGCCGTTTCCGTGTCAAAAGTCGGATTCTCGCGATAGGTTTCAGCGGCCAGCCTCAGGTTCTTTCGGTCCCGCGCCGTGAATGCCCTTAATGCGTGCTGAATACGGTTGCCCAGCTGTCCAAGAATATCTTCCGGGATATCGGCGGGACTCTGAGTAATGAAGTATACCCCCACCCCCTTTGAACGGATCAGGCGGGCGACCTGTTCGACCTTGTCCACCAGTACCTTTGGCGCATCGTCAAACAGCAGATGGGCCTCATCAAAAAAGAACACCAGCTTTGGTTTTTCAGGGTCTCCGACCTCTGGCAGCTCTTCGAACAGTTCACTCAACAGCCATAACAGAAACGTTGCATAAAGTCTTGGGGCGGCCATCAGTTGGTCTGACGCCAGAATGTTCACCATCCCCTGCCCGTTTTCGTCTGTTCGCATCAGATCGGCCAGATCCAGCGCCGGTTCTCCAAACAGCTTTGTACCGCCCTGATTCTCGAGGACCAGCAGACGTCGCTGAATCGCACCGATCGAGGATGTAGATACATTGCCGTATCGCAATGACAGTTGCGCCCGATTCTCTCCGATCCAGACCAGCAGCGCCTGTAGGTCCTTAAGGTCCAGCAACGGCATCCCTTCTTCGTCGGCCACGCGGAATGCGATATTCAGGATACCTTCCTGCGCCTCACTCAACTCCAGTAACCGCGATAGTAACAGCGGGCCCATTTCCGTCACTGTCGTGCGCACGGGATGGCCCTGTTGGCCAAACAGATCCCAGAATGTCACTGGGCAGGCAGAATAGGCAAAATCATCGAACCCGATCCGACCAGCCCGGTCTTGGAACGCCTGATGCAGTTTGTGCGTCTCGCTGCCCGGAAGGGCCAGCCCAGACAGGTCCCCTTTCACATCCGAGAGGAAAACTGGGACACCCGCCTGAGAAAACCCTTCTGCAAGAATCTGCAATGTCACAGTCTTGCCGGTACCAGTTGCCCCGGCAATCAACCCATGGCGGTTCGCATATTTCAACGCCAGTTCCTGCGGCTGGCCATAGTTTTCACCGCCACCGCCCAAAAAGATATTCGTGCCCATTAACATTGCCTTATTGTTCACCGATCCGCCGCCAGCATACAAAGTTAACCTTTGACTGCGATAGTCTATTTGCCTTGCATTGCGGGGCAGACTTCCTCCCTGTCGACTGGCCGTGCCTGCTGGCACGGCCCTTTTGGTTCGGCCACTGGATTATTATTCTGGCGCATAGATTAAAAATTGAGGATAGCTGTTGACCCGTGTGCGCCCCTTACGTAGGGTTTGCGCATAAATAAGTCGGCCAGTCCGACGGGGAGAAACTTATGGGGAAGGGAGCTGGTCGAACAGCTCCCTTTTTCTAATCTCCGAAGGTGCGGTTCCAGCCCTCAGGCAAGAATCCGTTCACCTTCGCAAAGGCTGTTCTGTTAGTGCCTGACACTGGTTCAGAAGAGTGTTAAACGAAGCAAAAAGATCAATCATCAACCCGAGGCATTCATGTTCAAGAAAATCCTTTCGTTCAACACGGTCGCCGCCGTTCTGCTGTCCGGAGCAGCGTATGCACAAGACACAACCACAACCGCGCCAGACGCTGGTCTGGACCTAGGTCAGGAAGGACCCCGGGTCGGAGAACAGTTCGTAAAGGAAGAATTCGGCGATTGGGACGTATCCTGTATCAAGGCACAGGAAGGCGAGGATCCTTGTGCCATCGTTCAGGTTCTGGAAGGCAACAATGGTGATCCGATCGCAGAAGTATCGATCGGGAAACTGCCGGAAGGTGGTGCCGCCGTTGCTTGGGCAAACGTCATCGTACCCCTGGAAACACTGCTGCAAGCGCAACTGGCCCTGTCAATCGATGGCGCTCCGCGTAAATTGTACAACTATCACCAATGCGTTCCCGTGGGCTGCATCGCGCAATTAGGTCTTAGCCAAGGGGATATCGATGCGATGAAAGCTGGCACTAAAGCGACGTTTTCGCTGGTTCCAGCCCGTTTCCCGGATCAGGTTCTTGAAATGGACATGTCGCTCTCCGGCTTCACATCGGGCTTTGACGCTCTGAACGTCAACACAAACTAAGAAAAAAACATCCGTGGAAGCCGCCGTATTAGTAACGGCGGCTTTTTCACTAAACCCGCTTCAGGGCCAGTACGGCATTTAACCCACCAAAGGCGAATGCGTTGCTGAGAGCGACGTCGACCTTTGCCTCGCGCGCTTCGTTCGGTACGACGTCCAACGCGCATTCCGGGTCCGGTTCCTCATATCCGATCGTCGGTGCAATGACACCGTCCCGCAGCGCCATGATACAGGCCAGCAGCTCAACCGCGCCGGTCCCGCCAATCAGATGACCGTGCATGGATTTCGTGGACGAGATCATCAGATCGTCGGCGTGTGGGCCAAATACGTCGGCCACAGCTGCGCATTCGGTTTTGTCATTTGCAGCCGTTCCGGTGCCATGAGCGTTGATATAGCCCACATCTTTTGCGTTCAGCTTCGCATCGGCCAAAGCACCAGCCATGGCACGCGCGGCCCCTTGTTTGCTGGGCATCACAATGTCCGAGGCATCCGATGACATGGCAAAGCCGACAACTTCGCACAGAATTTCGGCACCTCGGGCCCGGGCGTGTTCGTATTCTTCAAAAACAAAGACACCTGCCCCTTCACCCTGCACCATTCCGTTGCGGTTGGCACTGAAAGGGCGACATGCGTCTTTCGACATCACGCGCAACCCTTCCCAGGCTTTGACACCGCCGAAACACAGCATGGATTCCGAGCCCCCCGTTACCATGACCGGAGCCGCGCCACTACGCACCATCTGAAAAGCCTGAGCCATCGCATGATTTGACGACGCACATGCTGTCGAGACCGTGAAACTTGGGCCCTTCAGGTTGTGTTCCATGGAAACGTGGCTTGCGGCAGCATTGTTCATGAGTTTTGGAACGACAAAGGGATGTACCCTGTTTTTTCCATCCTCATAAACCGAACGGTAATTGTCATCCCAAGTCGAAACACCACCGCCCGCAGTCCCCAGAACAACACCTGATCTGGCTGCAAGTTCGCCATGAAACTCGATACCCGACTGCTCAATCGCCTCTTTGGCTGCCGTCAGGGTGAATTGGGTGAAGCGGTCGTACAGCGACATCTGCTGTCGGTTGAACCGCCCTTCTGCCTCGAACCCCCGGACCTGTCCGCCGATCTTGATGGCCAACCGGTCGACATCCCGAAATTCCAGATCCGAAATACCACAACGACCTTCGCGCATGGCTTCCAGCGTGTCAGGGACCGAATGGCCCAGCGAATTGATCGTACCCGCTCCGGTTATGACAACGCGTTTCATGAGCGTTTGTCAGACCTTTTCCGACACAAGCTTTTCGATCCCAGAGATGATCGCAGCCACATTCGAGATATCAAAATCACTGGCCTCGGGTTCGTTGGCATTGAAAGGAATCGAAATGTCGAACTCTTCCTCGATGGCAAATATGCTTTCGACCAGTCCAAGGCTGTCGATACCCAGATCTTCCAGCGTGCTTTCGGGCGTTACATCCGATGGCTCCAGAACGGCCTGCTCTGCAATGATCGCGATGACGCGGTCGCTGATGCTCATGTCGATCCCCTGATTATCAGTTTGAGGTTGATTTAATCGCTCGGGGTCTGTTTGAAAACAGCCTTTTTGAGTGCCTCGACGTCGCGGGCCATGCGGGGCAAGCGTCGTTGCGCCTTGTAGATATCCGTATGCGTTTCCATTTTGACGCCCGGATACCCCATGATCACGCGGCCGGCGGGAACATTGGACAGTATCTTGGTGCCGCCTCCGGCAATAACCCCGTCCCCGATGAATATGTTGTCGACAACGCCGGTCTGACCGCCCAGAACCACGTTGTTTCCGATCTCAACCGATCCCGACACACCAGTCTGACCGCACAGCAGGCAGTCCTGACCGACGCGAGTGTTGTGCCCGACATGGACCAGATTATCCAACTTGGATCCGTTGCCGATACAAGTGTTTCGGATCGTGCCATTATCGATTGTACAATTCGCGCCGACTTCGACGTCATCACCGATTTCCACCGCACCCAACGAATGAATGCGCAGCCAGCTCTGTGCTTTGGCCTCACCCTGATCGCCCATTGTCTTGCGTACATTTTCGACGCCCGAGACTTCGGGTGTTACGAAGCTAAACCCGTCCCCTCCGATCCGGGCACCGGGTTGCGCGATAAAGCGATCTCCGATCCGCGCCCGTGCGCCAATGCTGACCATTTCGCGCAACACCGCCTGGTCGCCCAATATGGCGTCCATTCCCACCACGCACTGTGCCCCTATGACAGAGCCTGCGCCGATCCGGGCGCGCGCGCCCACAACAACCAACGGACCAATCGCCACATCCCGACCGATTTCAGCGGTCGGGTCGATCACGGCCGAGGGGTGAATCCCGGGTTCAACTCCCTGCCCCCGATCCAGCATGGCCGTGATGCCAGCCATGGCCATGCGGGGACGTTTGACAAAGATCGCGGCACGCAGTCCCATCGCCTGCCAGTCGGCCCCTTCCCAAAGGACAGCCGCACGTGCGGCTCCGTTGGCAAGCGCCTCGGCATATTTCGGAGACATAGCCATCGCCAAATCTGTCGGACCTGCGTCGCCCGGTTCGGCGGCGCGCACGATCGTCAGGCCGCCATCGCCCTGACATTCTGCCCCCAGAGACTCGGCGATCTGTTGTATGGTAAACTGCATGGCGGGCTTCCTTTTGGCAGGATTTGCCCTGTGCTTACCCCTGAACGTCCGGCAGGGCCACCCCTGCCTTTTGCAAGGCTTCCCAAATCTTGCCGTCCCGCCCATAAACATCGCGGCGATACTGCACTTCGCCTTTGGGCCCGATATAGGCCGTACGATAAATCAGATGCACCGGAACTTTCTGCTCCAGATTGACTTTGGTTTCTTTTCCGGTGTTCAGAACGCGATGGAAGAATGCCTTTGGATCTTCCTCCTGTTTGGCCAGCAAGGCGTAAGCAAATTCAAAGGGCTGGGCCAAGCGGATACACCCATGTGAAAAGGCCCGAACCTCACGCGAGAACAGGTTTTTCTGTGGAGTATCATGCAGATAGATGTTGTGCTTATTGGGAAACATGAACTTCACCAGACCCAGCGCATTGCTTTGGCTGGGCGGTTGGCGCATTGCGAAAGGAAAATTTCTGGTCGTAAACTGGGTAAAGTCCACCGCACTCCGATCGACTTGCCTGCCGCTTCTGTCAGTTATCAGAATATGGCCCACGGCATTCGGGTTTGATTGCAGCTTCGGCAGGTATTCCTTGGTCACGATCGAGCGGGGAACATGCCAACTTGGGTTAATCACCATATGCTCCATCTCATCCGAAAACTCCGGACTTCTGCGATCATGAGCATTTTTCCCGATGACTGCGCGGGTTTCAAAAGTGACTTGCCCGTCGTCCATGATCTTGGCTGAGAAATCGGCTTGGTTCACAAGGATATGACGCGTACCGCGTTCCCGAGGCAGCCAGCGTTCGCGTTCCAACGCAACGTAAACGGCTTTCAACCGGTCTGTGGCTGGACGGTTAATCTCGGCAATCGTCCCCTTGCCCGCCACGCCATCGGGTTCAAGCCCATGCGCTGTTTGAAAGGTGCGTACACTTTCCAACAACGCGTTGTCGAAAGACGGGCTGGCGGATGGTTTCATGTAACCCATCACCACCAGACGGTCGCGCAACTTGACGACATTCGGTCCGGTATCACCGTATTCCAGCTTGTTTTCGGGCACTGTTGGCCCCCATCCGCCCTGGAACACCAGTTTTTCCAGAACCAGCTTCTGCTTCATCAGCGCTCGGTATTGATGTGTATGCGGTGACAGGGCTGCAAAGTAGGCCGCGCCCTGAGTGTTTATTCCCTGCAAATGCTCGGCCGCGCTGCGACGATCTACTGACCGAACCAGACCCTCATCGACACTGCTGGGCCGGATTATGCCTGCGTAAAGCGCGTCGGCGTATTCGACAAAGATACTGCTCAGCTCTGCTTCAACAGCACCGAGATCGCGCACCGAACGGGCCTTTTCCATCTTCTCCATCACGGCGGCAACAGTCGGCTCGGCCTGTGGCAGGCCATGCAGATGCGCATTCGTAAGCGCATTGATCAGCGCCGCCCGGCGCCGTGTGTGTTCGGTCGTATCACCCACCCAAACTGGCGAAAACCCGTTCGCCCGGTAGAATTCGACCAATTGCGGCGCCTGCGGCGTATGTTCAGCAATCGCCATCTGAAACGCAGTCCCTGGCGCGGCTTCGGACGACGTATTGGCGACAGATGCAGTAGCCACGAAACACGCGGCAAACAGGATGCTGGTACTGGTGCGGAGAACGGAAAGCATAGGATGGCCTTGAAATTCAATAGCTTGAACTGGTGATTGATACGTCGCACGATTATGCAGTCGCGCCAGAACGCTTGTCCACTCACGAAGTTCTTACCAATTCGCTTCTTCGTGGGCCTGATGCGCGTTTGCATCGGCAGGGTGACCCAAAGCCCACAACTGCGAAGTTTTCGTGATTCGCTGTGACATATGCGCAAAAAACTGCCGAAAATTCCCCCTTGAAAAGGTGCAATTGAAACACTTCTTGGCCGTCGATTCCGATTGTGCCATACATTCCGCATCTGGGATGGGAATAATTAAGACAGTGCACGTAACATCGTGTGCAGGCAGGAACAGTACGGGACGAAACTAAAATGACAGAGAGCAGTTCCTCGGGCTTGACCCGGCGTGCCCTATTGGGAGCGTTTGCAGCAACGGCAGTCGTAGCAGCACCCACCTACTCCAACGCAGCAGGCTTTTTACGCGGTGGCGGCGATATTCGTCGCATTCGTATGTATTCCGGTCGCACTGGCGAACGGTTGGATATGATCTATTGGGTCGATGGTAAGTATATCAAGGACGCTGTCAAAGAAGTGAACAACTTCATGCGTGATTGGCGCACAGATCAGGTAAAATCCATCGATTTGCGCACGATTGATATCATGGCGGCATCACACAACCTGCTGGATGTCAACGAACCCTATATGCTGTTGTCCGGCTATCGCTCTCCTCAGACCAACGCAATGCTGCGCTCCCGGTCGCGCCGTGTGGCGCGCAATTCGCTTCATATGGAAGGGCAAGCAGCTGATCTGCGCCTTGCCTCCCGCTCGGTTTCACAGATGGCCAAGGCAGCGATGTCGTGCCGCGCAGGCGGAGTTGGTCAGTATTATGGATCGAACTTCGTACACATGGATTGTGGCGTGGTTCGCACCTGGCGCGGGTAACACCCGGACGCTTTTGGCCTGTTCAGAACTTATACTGACTGTATCTTCCGGTCGGTTTTCTCGTAGTCGTAGCGATTGGCGGCAGAGCCGCCAAGTCTGCTAATTTGCTATTCTCGGCACCTGACAGAATATCTCTCCCTCAAGCACTGCAACTCAGCTATGATTATTAGCTTGCGAGCCGTTGCAATGACTGCACAATCAATGCGCTAAGCAAGCCAAATGACAAGCCCACTGTTCAGGGCTTCCGAATTCAATCCGACGTTGAATACAGGGTGGCGCACCTGAGAGGATTCGAACCTCTGGCCTCTGCCTTCGGAGGGCAGCGCTCTATCCAGCTGAGCTACAGGTGCCTTGGCCGTTAGCTAACCTTGTTCCAATCCGGGTGCAACTGCAAATCGCGATTGCCGCACTCTTATCAAAACCAAAATCAGGCAAACAGATCATGCGCCAATTCAAGCGCTTCGATCAGTGTATCAACTTCATCGGTAGTGTTATAGAGACCAAAGCTGGCGCGGCATGTTGCAGTCACCCCCAGATGGTCCATCAGCGGCCCGGCACAGTGGTGACCGGCGCGAACCGCTACACCTTTCTTGTCGAGAATGGTTGAGACGTCGTGAGCATGGCCAGCACCGTCCAGCGTAAAGCTGAAAATCGCGGCCTTGTCCGGGCGAGTGCCTTGAACCTGCAACCAGTTCAGCCCAGTCAGACGTTGCATCGCGTAATCGCGCAAGCTGGATTCATGAGCTGCGATGTTTTCCATCCCCAGGTCCATCATATACTCCAGCGCCACGCCAAGACCGATGGTCTGTACGATCCCCGGCGTGCCGGCCTCGAACTTCATTGGCGGGTCATTATAGATGATCTGATCCTTGCTGACCTCTTTGATCATGTCGCCGCCACCGATAAAGGGGCGCATTTCGGCCATGCGTTTGGATTTGATGTAAATCGCACCTGACCCTGACGGCCCATAAAGCTTGTGGCCTGTGATCGCGTAGAAATCGCACCCTATTTCTTCGACATTTACCGGCATGTGAACGGCACCCTGACTGCCATCAACCAGAACCGGGACGCCCTTGGCGTGGGCACCATCAGTTATGGCTTTCACATCTACAACCGTACCCAGCACGTTCGAGCAGTGTGTCACTGCAACCAGCTTGGTTTTCGGTCCGATTGCATCGATTACCGCCTGCGGGTCAAGCCCGCCCTCTGCGTCGACATCGACCCATTTCAGCACGACGCCCTGTCGTTCGCGCAGGAAATGCCAGGGTACGATGTTTGCATGGTGCTCCATCACACTCAGAACAATCTCATCGCCCGCTTCAAGTCGCGGCATAGCCCAGCCATAAGCGACCAGGTTGATCCCTTCGGTCGTACCAGAGTTCAGGACGATCTCATTCTCGTTCGATGCCCCCAGAAACCGCGCGATCGTGCCACGAACGGCCTCGTATTTCTCTGTCGCAAGATTGGACAGGAAATGCAGGCCACGATGGACATTCGAATACTCCTCGGCATAGGCCCGCGTCACCGCGTCAATGACCACCTGAGGTTTCTGAGCCGAAGCACCATTGTCGAGATACGTCAAAGGCTTGCCATTCACCTGACGCGACAAGATCGGAAAGTCAGAGCGGATTTTCTGCACATCATACATAAGAGAGGTATTCCTAGACGGGCCCGGTTGGGCTTAGAAACAGAACGAAGGGGATGGCGACAAGGGCTGACAACACAATTACCGCAAAGGATTTCCAGAGCGACCCGAGTTGATGCGCTTCGTTCAGAAAATGAAGCGTGACGTAAAGGCTCAGGATTGCTGTCGCCAACAATGACATCATCATCAGGAACGGTAGGGTCAGGCTCAAGATCAGCGTCACGACCAAGGCGGCTATTTGCAGGAATTGCAGCCAGATCGTCAAAACCATCAGATCATCGAACTTCGCCAGACCTCCAAGCATTCGCCCGACCAGCAGGAATGCGACGATGCTCAGCATCATGGCCCCAGCCGAGCGCACCAAAACCATGGGAATGCTTTCGAGCGCCGGAGAGGGTTGGCCTGCCGCCATTGTTATTGACAAACCTATTCCCAATTGGACAACGCAGTTCAAAACGACCGCCAGTGCAAATGCCAGCCAAAGCACTTCTCGCCCCAGCTTGAGCGCCATCAGCCGTCGCGCCGCTTCGGCCGGGTTCCTGATCGTCAGGACAGCCATATTTCCCAGAAAACTCGAATTCATGCGACGGACCTTTGCACTTGTCTGAGACCGGATACCCAGAACCAGACAAAAACAGCAACCCAGACAAGACCCACAATCGTCAATGTAGGCCCTGGTCCGATAAACCCGGCGACAAGGCCGTTCAGCAGAACCAGCGGTGCAGACGACAACAGCGCCCAGAACAGCGCCAGGCGCGCACCATAAGCGCTTCCCTGACCGCCAAACAAGCGCGCCGCCCAATGAGACACCAGTGCCAGCGTGTAAAAGACCAAGGGCAGAATGAACACGGATCCGAGCAGAGCACCACCCAAAAGCATGTTCAGCTCAACGCCTTCCAGATGCGCTTTGCGCGCAAGGCCAGGCATCTGGGCGATGAATGCCACCACACAAAACGCCATGACAAAGATCAGCGCACGGTCTTCTCGTTGACCCATATCCAGAAGCCTGCGCACCACGCGCCCCGGCCCCTTGTACGTTGCCAGGATATCTGACGACAGGGCCATCAGCTTCGGCGCGCCAGCCACCCTTCCAGACGGCTTAAGATTTCATCTGCTAATGTGCTGTCTTCGATCTCGTCCACTGCTTCGGCCAGGAATGCCAGCGTCAACATGTTGGTCGCGTCCTTGACCGGTACACCCCGTGACCGAAGATAGAACAACGCCGTATCGTCAATCGCACCCGAGGTTGAGCCATGGGAACACGCCACGTCATCGGCGTAGATCTCAAGTTCCGGTTTAGCGAGGAACTGGCTGTCATCATCTAAAAGCAGCGATTGACTGATTTGGTAACCATCGGTTTTCTGGGCCCCTTGCTTTACAAGGATCTTGCCCTGAAACACTCCGGTCGCACCGTTGCGAAGCACTTTCTTAAAGACCTGACGGCTTTCGCAATTCACCGCGTCATGGGTGATAAACACCGTGTCATCATGGTGGAAATCACCATCCCCAACACAGGCCCCGGCCACATGCGCCACCGCATTGTCGCCTGTCAGTTCAACGACCTGTTCGTTACGGGTCAGCACCCCATTCGCCGTCAAGGTGAAGGACTTGTAGACCGATTCTGCCCCCAAACGCGTGAACATATGGGTCGCGGCGCGACGTTCGTGGTCCCTGCCCTGCGCCCGCACATGATGCAGCGTCCCCTTGTCGGCAATTTCAATCTCTGTACATTTGTTGAAACGCGACGCCGCCGGGCCGGATTCAAGAATAGTCACCTCGGCCCCGCTTTCCACGCGAATGACGTGATGCAGGATCGCGTCGGATGTCGGCGAGGCATGACGATAGATCAGGTTGATCGGTTTGGAGGGTTTGCCCGTAACGTGAATGGCAACGCCGTCCGACGCAAAAGCCGTGTTCAATGCAGCCAACGGGCGTTGAACCGGGGACTGGCCGCGCGCTTCCAGAACGCCATACAGGTCTTTTGCCCAATGAATGTCTTTGCAGCAGATGTCTTCAATCCGGTCGATCTTGACACCGTCCAGCGACAGGTCATCGGATTCCTCGGCGCTGAACACCCCGTCGACAAAAACAATTTTCAAACGGTCAAGGTCGTTGAAAAGCACCGGTTCATCATTGATAAACACCGCCGCAGGCAAAGCCTCGGCAGAAATCAGACTATCGGGTTGAGTGTATTTCCAATACTCATCCCGGCGCCCCGGCAGGCCGGATTCCAGAACACGCGCCAAAGCGTCTTCGCGTGCACCACGGGTGCAGCCCGCATCGGGCATGATCAACGTAGCCAGACGCGCCTCGGTTGCGGATTGTTTCGCTTGCGGCAAAGCCATCAGTTCACCTCGGCCAGAATGTCGGCATAACCGTTGTTTTCAACCTCAAGCGCCAGTTCAGGTCCGCCCGTCTTAACGATGCGACCATTGGCCATGATATGCACAACATCCGGTTTGATGTGATCCAGCAGGCGCTGATAATGCGTGATCACCAGGAACCCACGGCCTTCGTCCCGCAGGGCATTCACACCTTCGGCCACCAGTTTCATCGCGTCCACATCAAGGCCCGAGTCGGTTTCGTCCATGATGCACATCTTGGGTTCAAGCATGGCCATCTGCAAAATTTCGTTGCGCTTTTTCTCACCGCCCGAAAAACCAACATTGACCGGGCGCTTGAGCATATCCGCGTCGATCTTTAGCGTCTTTGCCTTGGCACGCACCTCTTTCAGAAAGTCTGCGGCAGACAGTTCCTCTTCTCCACGGGCCTTGCGCTGCGCGTTTACCGCGGTGCGCAGGAACGTCATGTTGCCAACGCCGGGGATTTCAACCGGGTATTGGAAGGCCAGGAAAACACCTGCTGCCGCGCGCTCTTCCGGTTCCATCTCCAGCAGGTTCTGACCGTCCAGAGTGGCCGAACCTTCGGTCACTTCGTACCCGTCGCGCCCCGACAGAACATAGCTGAGGGTCGATTTGCCCGACCCGTTTGGACCCATGATCGCGTGTACCTTGCCAGCCTCGACCGTCAGGTCCACACCTTTGAGGATCTGCTTGTCTTCTTCTTCAAGCTGTACGTGCAGGTTTTTGATTTCCAGCATTTTTTGTCCTTTTGCGTATCGCAAGGGGCGTCTTGGCCCCGCATTGTTCTAGCCCAGTAATCTGCGGATCAGTCTGGCGAGGATCCAACCCAGGATCGCCCCGCCACCTACCGCCCAAACCGGGTTGATGAATTCCATGTAATGGGTGTTGACGTAGGCCACGCCAAGCAGCCCCCCCAGAACCGGCAATGCGTACCCAAGCCAGGTCAACACATCATCCTTACGGATGCGGGTTCTGGGTGACTGCGTCATCACCCAACCGACCCTTCAAGTGAGATGGCCACCAACTGCTGTGCTTCCATCGCAAACTCCATCGGAAGCGCCTGAAGCACGTCCTTGCAGAACCCGTTGACCACCAGGGCCACGGCTTCTTCCTCGTCCATGCCGCGCTGACGGCAGTAGAACAGCTGATCGTCATCCACTTTTGACGTCGTCGCCTCGTGCTCAACGCGGCTCGAGTTGTTCTTGACCTCGATATAGGGAACCGTATGTGCACCGCATTTGTCGCCGATCAGCAGACTGTCACACTGTGTGTAGTTCCGGCTGTCCTTGGCTTTCGGGTGCATCGACACAAGCCCACGATAGGTGTTCTGGGCCTTGCCCGCGCTGATGCCCTTGGACACGATGCGCGACTTGGTGTTCCTGCCCAGATGAATCATCTTGGTGCCGGTGTCGGCCTGTTGATAATTGTTGGCAATCGCGATCGAATAGAACTCACCCTGGCTTTCATTGCCGCGCAGGATGCAGGACGGGTATTTCCATGTCACGGCCGATCCGGTTTCCACCTGCGTCCACATCACCTTCGACCGGTCACCCCGGCAGTCGGCGCGTTTGGTCACGAAGTTATAGATACCGCCCTTGCCGTTTTCATCCCCCGGAAACCAGTTCTGAACAGTCGAGTATTTCACCTCGGCATCTTCTTCGACGATGATCTCGACCACGGCAGCATGCAGTTGTGCCGTGTCACGTTGGGGTGCGGTACAGCCTTCCAGATATGAGACGTACGAGCCCTTGTCAGCAATGATCAGGGTGCGTTCGAACTGACCGGTGTTCTCGGCGTTGATGCGGAAATACGTGCTTAGTTCCATCGGGCAGCGAACGCCCGGCGGGATGTAGACGAATGAGCCATCCGAGAATACAGCTGAATTCAACGTTGCATAGAAGTTGTCCGATACGGGAACCACGGTTCCCAGGTACTTCTTGACCAGCTCAGGATGCTCTTTGATTGCCTCAGAGATCGAGCAAAAGATCACGCCTGCCTTTTTCAGTTCGGCCTGAAAGGTGGTACCCACGGAAACCGAGTCAAACACTGCATCGACCGCAACCTTGCGGCCCTCGGCGGGAGCATCCTCAGCACCTTCGACACCAGCCAGAATCATCTGTTCTTTCAGAGGGATACCAAGCTTTTCGTAAGTGGCGAGCAGCTTTGGATCAACCTCATCCAGAGATTTGGGTTTCTCTTCCATCGATTTGGGGCGGGCATAGTAATACTGGTTCTGAAAATCGATTGGCGGATAGTGAACCATCGCCCATTTGGGCTCTTCCATTTTGGTCCAACGCTCGAACGCGGCCAAACGCCATTCGGTCATCCACTCAGGCTCATCGTTTTTCCCCGAGATCAGACGGACGATATCAGGGTTCACGCCTTTGGGGGCGTATTCCATCTCGATATCGGTATTCCAGCCATATTTATATGTGCCGACCTCACGAACCGCATCCACGGTTTCCTGATCGACACCTTCTTTCACCTGGGTCTGGTCCAAAGTGGCCATGACTTACCCTCCGTCAGATCACGCAGCCCGCGCGCGATGCTTTTTCTCTTTTTCAAGCCACGTTTCGGCGAAACGCAGCACATCTTCTTCCGTCGTCTCTGGCCCCAACGAAACGCGGATTGCGCATGAGGCCACCGTCTCATCAAATCCCATTGCCGTCAGAACCCGACTGGTTTTGACTTTGCCGCTGGAACAGGCGGATCCCGCACTGATGGCAAAGCCAGACAAGTCCATCTGCATCACCTGCGTTTCGCCTTTCCAGCCGGGCGTCGCGAAACACAGGGTATTCGGGAGTCGCTCCTGATTTTTCCCGACAAAAATAGTAGATATTGCACCAGCCTCAAGGGCGTTTTCTAGAATATTTCTAAGTTCTCTGACTTTTTCCCATACTCCATCAGCCAGATCGCGTTGAGCTGCCTCGGCAGCCGCGCCAAAACCAGCAATACCCACCACATTTTCAGTGCCGGATCTTCGCCCCATCTCCTGACCGCCACCGCTGGCCAAAGGTTCGATATCGATACCTTGCCGCAGGATCAAAGCGCCAACACCTTTTGGCCCGCCAATCTTATGCGCCGACAGGATCGCCATATCTGCGCCACTCCAGGCAAAGGAAAACGGAGTGCGTCCAACAACCTGCGTAATATCCAGCAACAGCCAATCAGCGCGCCGCGCGCCATAGGGCCACTGGTTCTCAACTTTCTGAGGCGGATGCGTGATGACTCCGGTCTCAGAGTTCGCTAGCCCCATCGCCAATATGTGCCCGGGGCCAAAAGGATGCTCGCTGCAATGGGTCAAGTCGAAATGCGACCACAGCGCATCGTGGGCGGTGCTGTCGACAAAGACGTCGCAGCCTTCGGGGCGGTTTTGCAGAACCCGCGCTGCTTCGGTCGCGCCAGAGGTAAATATGACCTCTTGCGGACGGCAACCGACGGACTCGGCGACCTGCGCCCGCGCGCGTTCGACCAACGCTTTTGCGGCACGCCCTTCTGCATGAACAGATGACGGGTTCCCGACCACATCCATCGCCGCGATCATCGCCTCGCGTGCTTCGGGTCGCAGCGGTGCGGTCGCATTATGATCCAGATAAACACGTTTCATGGATACATCTTTTCTCGCACAGTAGTCATATACATGTTCGACTTGCCCAGCTCATTCATCGACGACGGAAAACAGGCTTGGAACTGCCGGGCAAGGCGCAAGGTCATTCCTGATCACATCCGACAGACGCGTCTGGTGCAAAAAGACATAAACATGCGCGCTCAGGCTTTCCCACAAACGGTTCGTCAGGGATTGCGCCCTGCTGCCCGATGACGCACCGGATGCTCCGGCCCCTTTTTGCAGGGCGTCAACCGTCTCATCCACGGCCGCAAGAACCTCGACTACGCGAATCTCGGACGCGGGACGTGCAAGACGATACCCCCCTCCGGGCCCACGGACAGATGCAACCAGTTCCGCGCGACGCAGCTTGACGAAGAGCTGTTCAAGATACGGCAGAGAAATGTCCTGCCGTTCCGAGATTTCGCCCAGGGTTACCAGCCGGTCTGTTGGCTGAAGCGCGATATCCGCCAAGGCGACCATTGCGTAACGCCCTTTGGTCGAAAGCTTCATTCTCTGCCCCCTTTTAGACGGATCTACGCGAAATCATTGACGCCGACGCTGCCAGTGCGTATCTCCGACTGGCAGCGCGATTGCGCCAAGCAATGTAATTAGAACCGTTCTAAGGTGTCCGACGATTATAGTCAAGTATATCCGGATGCCCGCACGAAAATGACAGGACCAAAGCACACATGCCCGAGGTGATTTTTCCCGGACCCGAAGGCCGCCTGGAAGGCCGCTACCACCCGCAAAAGGAAAAAGACGCACCGATCGCCATCGTGCTTCACCCGCATCCTCAGTTCGGCGGGACCATGAACAACAAGGTGGTCTATAACCTGCACTATGCCTTTTACAACATGGGCTTCACAGTGCTGCGTTTTAACTTCCGCGGCGTCGGTCGCAGTCAGGGCGAATATGATCAAGGTGTTGGCGAGCTGAGCGATGCGGCATCTGCGCTGGATTACCTGCAATCCATGAACAACAACTCGAAACACTGCTGGGTTGCGGGCTTTTCGTTTGGGGCGTGGATCGGAATGCAGTTGCTGATGCGCCGCCCCGAAATCACGGGTTTCATCAGCGTGTCGCCGCCTGCCAACATGTATGACTTTTCCTTCCTTGCGCCCTGCCCGTCTTCGGGCCTGATCATCAACGGATCGGCTGACCGCGTGGCACCACCAGCGGACACCACTGCGCTGGTCAACAAACTGCACGAGCAAAAAGGGATCACGATCACCCATAACGAGGTTGAGGGCGCGGATCATTTCTTCCAGGATCGCCACATGGACACGCTGATCACAGATGTCAGCGACTATGTGAAACGTCGGCTGACCGAGAACACCCGCTAATGTCCGACACCATCACATCGCTTGCGGCCAAACTGGCCGAAGATACGATGAAGGTTATGGACGAAACCGGCGAAGACCGGTTCTTTGTAGAAGTGGGTCAGGTTCTTGGTGCGGCGTCTCAATCTTTGGAAGAGGCATTCCTGACGGAAATTCGCGTGCGTCTGGCTGAACGCAAGGCACGACAATTCGTGATCAAACGCCTCGCCGCGCATCGCGCGAAACTCAAGGCGATCGAAAAGCAATGACCGACCGCCTTGTTGCGCAGGTCGCGTTTCTGAAACGGGCCGACAGTCTGAAACTGGTCGAGCGGGCAAATGTCCTGCTTGACCAATCGAGGCCCGAAAACTCCGCCGAACACAGCTGGCACTTGGCATTGTGGGCAATGGTCATGGCACCACTGGCCGGGCCGGACATCTCGGTCGACCGGGTCATCCGCATGTTGCTGCTGCATGATCTGGTTGAGATCGTGACAGGTGATCACCCGATTCACCTCGACACGGATTGGGGCAACGTGGCTGAGGCTGAACAGGCCGCCGCACAGGAATTGTTTGGCCTGTTGCCCGACGAACAAGCACAGGAATTTCTTTCGCTCTGGCATGAGTTTGAGGCGGATCAGACCCCGGATGCCCGGTTTGCCAAGATTCTGGATCGCTGCCAACCGCTGTTTCAGGTTCTGTGCGCCACCGACCCGCGGCAGGATCATGTAGAAATTGCGCGTTCGAACCTAGCGGACGGACGCGCATCGTATCTGGCCCTTGCGTTTCCACTGGCCCACCAACATGCCACAAACCTCTTGAATAACTCGACCCCTCAGGATGACGCATTCACGAGAAGATTGGCGTTTCTTACAGAAGCGGACCAGTTGAAATCCGTTCTGCGCGCGTCACGCCTGATGGCCAGCGACCGGTTCGAAAACTCGGCGGAACATTCTTGGCATGTCATGCTCTATGCCTGGGTATTGGCGGAATACGCGCATTCGGATGTTCAGTTGGACCGAATACTACAGATGTTGCTTTTGCACGATGTTGTCGAAATCGACGCGGGCGACCACCCGATCCACGGTCATGTCGACCACGCGGAACAGGAAGCCAAGGAACAGGCCGCCGCCAAACGATTGTTTGGCCTTCTGCCTGACTGTCAACACCGGTCATTTACTGAACTATGGCACGAGTTTGAGGCGGCTGAGACCACAGAAGCCAGATTTGCAAAGGCTGTTGATCGTTTTCAGACACCCATAGCAAATCTGGAAACAGGTGGCGGGTCATGGGTCGAATACAGCGTTAAATTCGATCAGATTGTTACGCGTGTCCGACCCGCAATTGCAGCGGGAGCGCCTCAGCTGTGGGACTGGCTGCAACCCCAACTGGTTGCGCATTTTGAATACTGTGAAACACGCGACCCTCAGGCATAAAAAAAGGAGCCTGAAGGCTCCTTTTTTCTTGCTTGGTTTCTAGCGGCGTTCAAAAAACACTACTACCATCAAACTGTTGAACCAAGTTGGCTGCATTCACTTCGACGGACCCCCCGTCAGCAAGCCACCCAATCGCCACTATCAGAGCCGAAGCAAATATGATTGATTTCGCAAATAACGTCATCGCTCAAAACTCGTTAACAAAATTAAAAAATATGGGGCAAATATTACATTCATTCGATTGAAAAAACAGTCAGGTATACCTGACCCAAGGTAATCTTGTAGACTGCAAGGCGGTCGACGTATTTCACTCACGCAAATCGCCATCTAGCCACCCGACCCACCCTTTTCGAGGTACTCAAATGCCCCAAGCCTATCTGTATTTGTTGCTGGCTGTGCTGGCAGAAACCATTGGCACGACGGCCTTGCAAGCCAGCCAGCAGTTTTCGCGGTTCTGGCCATCCGTGATTGTTGTCGTTGGGTATGCGTTTGCATTTTACCTCATGGCGCTGACGCTGAAGGTCATGCCTGTCGGTATCGTTTATGCAATCTGGTCCGGTCTCGGTATATTCCTGATCGCCGTAATCGGATTCATCGTGTTCGGCCAAAGGCTGGATTGGCCTGCGATCCTGGGGTTGACGTTGATCTTGTCCGGAATCCTGATCATTCACCTCTTTTCAAAGACTGCCGGACACTGAACCACGGTTAGGGCTGGTATATTTTGCCGCGCCACGTTATGCGCGCGGCAACTTCCCGTTCAAAGGCTGACCTCTCATGGACCTGCGCAACATCGCAATCATCGCTCACGTGGACCACGGCAAAACGACCTTGGTCGACGAGCTGCTCAAACAATCCGGTGCTTTCCGGGAAAATCAGGCCGTCGCGGAACGTGCCATGGACAGTAACGACCTGGAGCGTGAACGCGGCATCACCATCCTGGCAAAGGCCACGTCGGTCGAGTGGAAAGACACACGCATCAATATCGTCGACACCCCTGGTCACGCCGATTTCGGAGGCGAGGTCGAGCGCATCCTCAGCATGGTCGACGGTGTTGTTCTGTTGGTGGACGCCGCAGAAGGCCCGATGCCCCAGACCAAGTTTGTAACGTCCAAGGCACTGGCGCTGGGCTTGCGTCCGATCGTGGTCCTGAACAAGGTCGACAAGCCGGACGCCGAACCTGACCGCGCACTGGACGAATGCTTTGACCTGTTCGCCAATCTCGGTGCGGATGACGACCAGTTGGATTTCCCTTCAATGTACGCCTCGGGCCGTTCTGGCTGGGCGGATATGGAGCTGGACGGCCCCCGCAAGGACTTGAGCGCACTATTCGACTTGATCGTCGATCATGTCCCTGCCCCGAAACAGATCGAACACAAAAATGAACCCTTCCGGATGCTGGCCACGACGCTGGGAAGCGATCCCTTCATCGGCCGTATCCTGACTGGCCGCGTCGAAAGCGGAACGCTGAAGGCTGGCGACAGCCTCAAGGCGCTTAGCCGCGATGGTTCGGTCATCGAAAACTTCCGTGCCACGAAAATCCTGGCGTTCCGGGGCCTGGGTCAACAGCCCATTGACGTGGCCGAAGCAGGCGACATCGTGACCATCGCTGGCATGAGCAAAGCCACCGTAGCGGATTCGCTGGTAGCCCCTCAGGTCACAGAGGCCCTGCCCGCGCAGCCCATCGATCCGCCGACCATCACCGTGACCTTCGGTATCAATGATTCTCCGTTGGCGGGCCGTGATGGCAAAAAAGTTCAATCACGCGTCATTCGAGACCGCCTGATGAAGGAAGCCGAATCGAACGTCGCCATCCGTGTCACCGACACCCCGGGCGGTGAGGCGTTCGAGGTTGCGGGCCGCGGCGAGCTGCAAATGGGCGTTCTGATCGAGAACATGCGCCGAGAAGGCTTTGAACTCAGCATCTCGCGCCCTCAGGTTCTGTTCCGTGAGGAAGACGGGCAGCGGCTTGAGCCCATCGAAGAAGTCACCATTGACGTGGATGACGAATATTCTGGTTCCGTTATTGAGAAGGTTACCGGCGCGCGTAAGGGTGAACTGGTCGAGATGCGCCCGGCCGGTACGGGCAAGACGCGGATCATCGCCCATGTCCCGTCCCGTGGTCTGATTGGTTACCACGGAGAATTCCTGACCGACACGCGCGGTACCGGTGTACTGAACCGTGTGTTCCATGACTGGGCGCCACATAAAGGGCAAATTCCGGGCCGTCGCGCAGGCGTTCTGATCTCGATGGAGAAGGGTCAGGCTGTGGCTTATGCGCTGTGGAACCTGGAAGAGCGTGGCCGCATGTTTGTTGGTCCGCAAACAGACGTGTATCAGGGTATGGTGATCGGCGAACACTCACGCGACAACGATCTGGAAGTGAACCCTCTTAAAGGCAAGAAGCTGACAAACGTGCGCGCCAGTGGAACCGACGACGCGGTCCGCTTGACGCCGCATATCCAGTTCTCACTGGAGGAGGCAATTGCCTATATCGACGATGATGAACTGGTGGAAGTCACACCAAACGCGGTGCGGCTGCGGAAGCGTTTTCTTGACCCGCACGAGCGTAAGCGAATGGCCAAATCTGCCTAGAACACCCTCAGGTTGCAAACTGACCAAACGGAAACAATGGCATTAGTGTGGCAAATTTGCTTCCAATTCGACAAAAGACGAAATCAGAAAAACCGGGCCCACTGCCCGGTTTTTATTTGAAAAATAACAGTTTTCTGTACATGGTTGAAGGCTTCTGACACAAACCTCATCAACAAGATATTGTAGGTGCCCTCAAATTATGGTCAAAGCACGTCAGAAGTGTGACGTCCTTCACAAACACCGATACGGGAATGGTGCATAGAAGGACATAGTTTAGTTATCGAGTTCCAAGGAGTTCAAAATGGGTAATAGAGCTCGCAAGTTTCCACTGTTTTTTATTGCGACAACTTTTCTGCTTTCACCTGCCGGTGAAACCTTTGCCGCTGGGACATGTACGGTTGCAACAGCACGGCAATCCGCTGCGTCCGCTCAGGTTTTGTGCGAATGTGACTCTGTCACAACTGGGATGTTGAGGTACATCCAGCGTCGTGCTGACTTTGATAAGATTGTAGCACGCCTGGGTGCCGAGTGCTCGCCGCTCGCAGATTTGCTCACCGACCTGCCCACCGCGTCGATCGGTTCACCAGATTCACGCTCGGGGGATGGTCCCGCCAATGAACCAGACGACAACAACAGGCCTGACTTTGGCGGTCCACAAGGCGGCTCTGACCCACAAAGTGATCCTGACCCGCAGGGTAATCCCGATCCCCAAGGCGATCCTGACCCGCAAGGCGATCCCGATCCCCAAGATGATCCCGATCCGCAAGATGATCCCGAACCACATAATCCGGATTACGACTACCCCGGTGACGGTATAGGCCTTCGTTAAAAAGCCCGACCGAAAAAAAAGGTCGCCGAAACGTTTGTCCGGCGACCTTTTGGCTTACGGCGTGGTAGTTCTCAGTGGCGATTGACCGATCCGACTGACAACATCGCCATCGTGGCCAAGCGCTTTATTGGAACAAGACCTAGCTTTCTCCGTATATCCCAACCCATCTCTTGGGTTGACTGGGATCCTGCATTCTTAGAAATAGGTATCTTGTCTTTGACCAGGGTTTGATTCTGTTGGTCTGATTGTCCAACACCAGATCGCCTTGCTGGGACCGATATACCAGAACAGCATGAGAATTACGACGCGTATCCAAAACGGTTGCAATCAAAAGCTTACTTGGATCAACCCCCGCATGGATCAGATCTCTTTTCTTCAACAATGCAAAGTCTTCACAATCACCGCCTCTGGGTGTTGGCAATGCCCATCGCTCACGCGTTTTGTACTGAGACTGATCCGTAACTTCCCGGGTCGACGCATTCACGCGACGATTCACTTGATTTACCACCGTCAGCTCTTGGTGGCTGGACAACGTCACCGAACGTTTCGCAGTGCAAGCCCAGTTATATTGGTTGCATAGGTTGATTGCACCTGAAGGCGGAGGCGAAGACGCAACGGTAGGGATAAAAACGCCGTCGGATGCCTGCGCGACAGGTGCGGACGCTATGACGCCGATACACACGGTGCAGATGCCCAATGCGCGCGACGCAACCGATGCAAGCACGGCAACACACCTCTTGGGTAAATTCGTTAATGAAATCATGCGAGGTCCCCGATCCGATGTTCTTCGAGCGATTGCATGTCCAACTGCACCACATTCTGTTTCTTGAAACTATCTGTGATCAGGTGTTACGCGCAATCTTTTGAGAACCTGCAAGCGAAACAGGGCAAAAATTCGTCCGAGAATCTGACAATTTTACGTAAGAATTTTGTTGGCGCGGCCACAATTTGGTCAGGAACCATTCGGTAGAACGTGAGAACCGGAAGATAAGATATTGAAACCTAACAATTATATAAAAAACAGCCCGCTATCGCGGGCTGATCGGCATCAACCAAACATGACATAAGCCGAATCTTGCTTATCCACTGCCGGTTTTCTTGAAATTATCAGTGCCTTGGAAGCAAGGCCCAAATGTCACTCGGTGATTTCTACCACAATCAGTTCACGCTCGCTTGCGCCGCGCGCGTGATTCAGGGCTTGCTGGTACTCATCCGAGTGATAGCATTCAACCGCAACCTCCAGCGACGGGAAGCGCGCCACTACGTTTCGTGGACGTTCCTTGCCTTCCAGCTGAACGTATCGCGCAGCACGGGCGATAAACTCGCCCCCGTGCTTGGCGATGGCCGGTCCGGCCAGTTCGGCGTATTTGCCGTAAGCCTCGGCGTCTGTCACCGTGACATGCGCAATCCAAAGAGCAGGCATATTATCCTCCCAAAACCTGTTGTGCGGCCTTGATTGCCGCATCTGCATTTGATGCATCCTTGCCACCGCCCTGGGCCATGTCAGGACGGCCGCCGCCGCCTTTTCCGCCCAACTCGATCACGGCCGCTTTTACAAGATCCACCGCCGAAATCCGTCCGGTCAGGTCTTCTGTCACACCTGCCGCAACGGCCGCCTTGCCGCCCGTATCCGCAATCAGCAGCACCGCACCCGATCCAAGTCGGCTTTTGTGTTCGTCAATCAACGCTGGAAGGTCCTTGCCTGAAACACCGCTGAGGGCTTGCGCCAGGAATTTCACGCCATTCACATCCCGCGCCTCGGCACCACCGCCCTGACCGGCCCCGCCAGCCATAGCCAGATCCCGGCGCAACTGAGCCACTTCGTTCTGCAAGGCCTTGCGTTCGTCCAGAAGGCTTTTCACGCGCGCCACCACGTCGTCCGGTTGCGCTTTCAGTTCCGATGCGACCTGAGCCAGACGTTGATCTTGCGCCGAAAGATAGCGGAAGGCTTCATCGCCGGTCAGCGCTTCGATCCGGCGCACACCAGCACTGCTGGCGCTGTCACCCAACACAACAAAGGTGCCGATATCACCTGTCTGGCGCACATGTGTGCCGCCACAGAGTTCTATCGACCACGTATCTCCGTCATGACCTTTTCCTGTTGGCGCCTTGCCCATAGAGACAACACGAACCTCGTCACCATATTTCTCGCCGAACAGGGCCTGGGCACCCAATGCGCGCGCGTCGTCGGGTGTCATGACCCGGGTTTCAACAGTCGAATTCTGGCGGATGAAATCGTTCACCTCACATTCGACTTTTTGGATTTCCTTCAGGCTCAGCGCTTTGGAATGACTGAAGTCGAACCGCAGGCGATCCGCCGCGTTCAGCGAACCGCGCTGCGCCACGTGATCACCCAGCGTTTCGCGCAATGCTTCATGCAGCAGGTGCGTGGCCGAGTGATTGGCGCGAATGGCGGAACGGCGGGCATGATCAACCTCAAGCTCTACCGCGTCGCCTTTGCGAACAACTCCGCTTTGTACCGCCACCTTATGTGCATAAACCTTGCCGTCGGCAAACTTCCTTGTGTCCTCCACGCGGCTCAGGTGATCGCGATCCTCCAGCCTACGCAACGCGCCAGTATCGCCGACCTGACCGCCGGCCTCTCCGTAGAACGGGGTCTGGTTCACGACGACCCAACCGCTGTTGCCCGCGTCGATCTTGTCGACCAGTGCACCATCAACAACCAGGGCGACAACCTGCGCTTCGGCTTTCTCGGTATCATAGCCCAGGAAATCCGTCGCACCGGCGGTATCCAGCACATCGAACCATACGACCTGATCCGCCGCTTCACCTGACCCGGCCCATGCGGCACGTGCCTTGGCCTTTTGTTCGGCCATCGCGGTATCAAAACCGTCCGTGTCGACGCTCAGGCCCTTTTCACGCAGCGCATCCTGCGTAAGATCCAGTGGGAAGCCATAAGTGTCGTAAAGCTTAAAGGCCGCTTCACCTGACAGGGGTGCCCCCTCGGAAAGCCCCGAAACCTCATCATCCAGCAACTTCAGACCACGGTCCAGTGTCTGCTTGAACCGGGTTTCTTCCAGCAGCAGCGTCTCTTCGATAAGCGGTTGCGCCTGTTTCAGTTCAGAATAATGCCCGCCCATCTGCTGCACCAGCGTAGGCACCAGGCGATGCATGACAGGATCCTGGGCGCCCAGCAGGTGCGCATGGCGCATGGCGCGGCGCATGATCCGGCGCAGAACGTATCCGCGACCGTCATTGCTGGGCATCACACCGTCTGCAATCAGGAACGAGGTCGAACGCAGGTGATCCGCGATCACCCTGTGATGCACGTTCTGGTCGCCATAGGGATCGACACCGGTCGCATCCGCCGAAGCCTCGATCAGGGTCTTGAACAGGTCGGTGTCATAATTGTCATGGCTGCCCTGCAACAGCGCCCCAATCCGTTCGAGCCCCATACCGGTGTCGATGGACTGCAAGTCAAGCTCGACCATCGAGCCATCTTCGAACTGCTCGTTCTGCATGAAAACGACGTTCCAGATTTCGATGAACCGGTCGCCATCTTCCTCGGGTGATCCCGGAGGGCCACCCCAGATGTGATCGCCGTGATCATAGAAAATCTCAGTGCACGGACCGCAAGGTCCGGTCGGGCCCATCTGCCAGAAATTGTCATTGGTGGCGATGCGGATGATCCGGTCCTCGGGCACACCGACCTTCTTCCAGATTTCAAAGGCTTCATCGTCGGTATGGTAGACCGTGGTCAACAGGCGGGTCTTGTCGATACCGAATTCCCTGGTGATCAGTTCCCATGCAAAAGGGATCGCTTCATGTTTGAAGTAATCCCCGAATGAGAAGTTCCCCAGCATCTCAAAAAACGTGTGGTGACGCGCCGTATAGCCAACATTGTCAAGGTCGTTGTGCTTGCCGCCCGCACGCACACATTTCTGTGCAGTGGTGGCGCGTTTGTAATCGCGGGTTTCCAGACCGGTGAACAAGTTCTTGAACTGCACCATGCCTGAGTTCACGAACATCAACGTTGGGTCATTGCGCGGCACCAGCGGGCTGGACGCGACGACCTCATGCCCTTGTTTTTCAAAGTAGTTCAGAAAAGTCGATCGGATGTCGTTCAGGGTTGGCATAGGGCTCTCTCGGCGCACATATATCTTGGTCTCCGTTGGTTTAGCCCCCCGTCAAGTGAGTGTCCACAGCAGAGGCACTCTGGAACGAAACAAGGCGACCCGATCAGGCCGCCTTGTTACAACTGTTGCAGTCTTTACGCAGAGGCTACGGATCACCCGCCTCAGGGCATCAGGCCTCCAGAATATCGTCATCCTCGGCAAACCCTGGCGACAAGTCGAATTCCAGCCCATGCGCCGCGCGGATCTTGTCTTCGATATCCAACGCCACCCGGCTGTTTTCCCGTAGGTATTGTTTGGCGTTCTCACGCCCCTGCCCGATCCGCTCATCACCATAGCTGAACCAAGACCCGGACTTTTCGACAACACCGGCTTTGACACCCAAATCCAGCAATTCGCCCATCTTCGAGATGCCTTCGCCATACATGATGTCGAACTCGACCTGCTTGAACGGCGGGGCCACCTTGTTCTTCACAACTTTTACGCGGGTCTGGTTCCCGACCACCTCATCCCGGTCCTTGATCGCGCCAATCCGGCGGATATCCAGCCGAACCGAGCTATAGAATTTCAGCGCGTTGCCACCGGTTGTGGTTTCCGGACTGCCGAACATTACGCCGATCTTCATCCGGATCTGGTTGATGAAGATGACCATGCAGTTCGAGCGGCTGATCGAGCCTGTCAGTTTGCGCATCGCCTGGCTCATCAGTCGGGCCTGCACACCGACACTGCTGTCGCCCATGTCCCCTTCGAGTTCCGATTTCGGCGTCAGGGCAGCGACCGAGTCGACAACAACCATATTGACCGCGCCCGAGCGCACCAGAGTATCCGTGATTTCAAGCGCCTGCTCACCGGTATCGGGCTGCGAGATCAGAAGCTCATCCAGATCAACACCCAGCTTGCGGGCATATTGCGGGTCCAGAGCGTGTTCCGCATCCACGAACGCGCAAACTCCACCCCGCTTTTGCTGCTCAGCTATACAATGAAGGGTCAAAGTGGTTTTGCCCGAGCTCTCAGGCCCGTAAATCTCAACAATACGCCCCATCGGCAGTCCGCCGATACCCAGCGCGATATCCAGACCCAGCGACCCGGTCGAGCTCGCCTCGATGTCCTGCCGGGCATCTTCGCCCAGTTTCATGATCGATCCCTTGCCGAACTGCCGTTCGATCTGGGCCAGCGCACTGTCGAGCGCCTTTTGCTTGTCTGCGTTTTTCTTGTCGCTCATTGTCAGAAGATCCGCCATTGTCCTGTCGCCTTCCCTTTTGTCACACCCTTAATCGGGCGGCAATCGCTGCTTTGTTCGCCTCTTGTTCCTTATGAGATCAAAAAGAGAACATTTCAACCAAAACTTACAGAAATCAGTCTTCTCCAATTGTGTTAAAGAGTCGTTTACGACAATCTGCACAAGTAACATGGCAATCTTGGGGATCGGTAAATGCTTGTTTTTTATAAAGAACGACTGGCTTTTCTTTCTGTCCCCAAGACTGGAAGCACGGCTTATCATACGGCGTTGCGTGACCGGGCAGATCTCATCGTTTCACATCCACCAGAGCTTAAACACGCCCCGGTGCGTCGGTATGACCGGTTTTTCCAGACCATGTTTCGAAAACTGTTTGATACCGAGATGGAAATTATGGCCGTTGTACGCGAGCCGGTGGATTGGCTGGGCAGCTGGTACCGGTTCCGCAGTCGCGAAGATTTGATAGGTCAACTACGCTCGACACGTGACATGAGTTTTGACACGTTCGTGCAAGCCTATTTGCAGGACACACGTCCCGAATTTGCCAATGTCGGCAGCCAGGCGCAATTCTTCCGTACCCGCAACGACAGCGCTGGCGCTCGTCATATCTTCAAATACGAACATCAGGACAAGGTGTTGGATTTTCTGCAAACACGGCTGGACATGCAGATCGATCTGAAGCGCGAAAACGTTTCGCCTCAGGGAGATTTACATCTGTCACCAGCCACCGAGCAGAAGTTTCGTAGTGCCTTCCCGGAAGAATTTGCGCTGCACAAAGCCGCATTGTGATTCATCAGTTGAGTTGTTGAAACACGGCCTCAGTCAGTTGGTTAAGGGAAAACGGCTTGGGCAGAAAGGTTGAGTTGGCAATATCCGGACCCGTATCGCCGAAAACGCCTTCGGTATACCCGGACACGAAGATCACACGCGCGTCCGGGCGCGTCTCCCTGGCCTTGCGCACCCAGGTCGGCCCGTCCATTCCCGGCATGACTACATCAGTGACGAATACATCAACACTTAACGCGGGATCTTCAAGCAGTCGAAGCGCCTCTTCCGCCGAGTCCGCCTCGAGCACGGTGTAACCCTTCAGCCGCAGGGCGCGCGTTGCAAAAGCACGAACAGGCGCCTCATCCTCGACCAGCAGCACCACGCCCTCACCCTGCCTGGCACTCTGAGATTCGGGCTGGGCTGGCAACTCGGCTTCGACTTCGGTCGCTGTCTCACAAACCGGAAGGAAAACCGTGAACTCGGTACCCCGTCCAATAGCACTGTCGACAAAGATGAAGCCGCCGGTCTGCTTGACGATCCCGTATGCCGTTGACAACCCCAACCCGGTGCCTTCACCAGTTCGTTTCGTCGTGTAGAAGGGTTCGAAAATCTTCTGCAGCTTGTCTGTCGGTATACCAACGCCGCCATCTACAACCTTGACTGTCACATAGTCGCCCGGTTGCACGGTTGCCCTGTCCCGCATCAGAGGTTGCGAAAGGGTCAACACGCTGGTCTCGATGCGAATTTCGCCCCCGTCCGGCATGGCATCCCGCGCATTAACGACAAGATTCATCAGCACCTGCTCGAGTTGGCGCTTGTCCGCCCGCACGGGTTTGAGCACCGGATCGTGGCTCAGCGTTAATTGCACCTTTTCGCCAACCAAACGGTTCAGCAGGTGAATAAGGTCCGAGATCGTGTCACGCAGATCCAACACTTCGGGCCTGAGGGTCTGTTTCCGCGAAAACGCCAAAAGCTGACTGACCAACGCGGCGGCCCGGTTGGCATTCTGATTGATCTGCACCAAATCCCCGTAATCCGGGTCATTCTGGTCATGGCGCAGCAGCAGCAGATCGCAGTGACCCGAAATGGCTGTCAGCAGGTTGTTGAAATCATGTGCTACACCTCCGGCCAATTGCCCTACGGCCTGCATCTTCTGGCCCTGAACGAATTGAGCTTCCAGCGTCTTCAGTTCAGTCGCATCGTTCAGAACCGCGATCAGGTATATCTTTCCGTCGACAAACACGCGGCTCAGGGTGACTTGAACAAAGATTTCCTTGTCGTCTCTGATGAACTGCAAGAACTCTGATCGCTGCGTTTCTTCTTGCGCTTCGGTCCGTTTCAACCATTCCAGCACAGGGCCACTCATGCCCCGCATGATGTCGCTGATATTACAGCCTTCAAGCTGCTTCTTTCCCAACAGTTTCGCCGCCAGCCGATTACTGTCCAGGATGATGCCGTCCACGGAAAGCCTGAGAATTGGAACCGGAAGGTCGGAGAAAGACATGACCGCATCCTGTGCGGGCATCTGCGTAACCGGTAACAAACAAAGGCTTCGTTCCGACCCGGATTGAGAAAGTTCGGACACGGCTGCCAGAATATGACCATCGCGGGTCCTGACCGCGTTGACAGCTCCAATCCGCGGTTCTGCTTCGCTGAAAATATCCTGCACTCCGGCAGGGTGCGCACCAAACAAACGCTCGGCCGTGGCATTGACGCGCAATACATCACCTGCGCGTCCAATGGTTACAACCGGCAAGCCAAGGGTTTGCCAACTATCCTGTTGAACGTAGTTAAAGCTCCAGCAGAACAGCCCCGGCCTCAATCGATGCACGGAAACTGAAATGGACCGGCCGCCACCGGGAAACTCGCTCTGGGCGCGTCTCGCGGCTTGCGCACGTGATTGCAGGCTCAGTAAGATCGCCGATGGATTGGCAAACTTGGAGCGTAAACAGCGGGCCAGGGTTTCGCCCCGTACGGCCCCCAACTTTTTCTCCGCCAGGACGTTCGCGGCCAATATGTCACCATAGCTGTTCGAGATCACAACCGGAGCATCCTCGCGCTCTGCGAAAGCGGCCAAAAGGGCCGATATTTGATGCAAATGCCTGTTTGTAATCGCCCCCTTGATCCCAAACAAAAGCGCCACACCCAACAGGGAGATGCCTGTTGCCAGCAATCCTTTTGTCCAGTCCGACGGCATAAATCCAACCGCAGGTGCCAGGCTGATCAACAGCGCTAGAAACACCAACGACCCGATCCGAAACACCGATGGAGTATTGGCGGCTGAAGGGGCTGGAAAGAACTCAGTGGTGTCAGGCATAAACGGCTCGGGCACAGGTTTTGCGGTAATAACAGGTAGAATTGGTTAACACTCGCCTAACGGCGCTAAAAAACAATTCAGCTACCCAAGGTTGTATTTACTGAAAGATCAGCGCGTCAAGTGTGACGTAAAGAATCCGTCGGACCCGCGCGTTACCTGCCATGCGTGCCGGAAGGTTTCGCGCCAGCCCGCATGTTGCGCCAGAAACCTGTCGACAACCGCATCGTTCTCGTCCGCAAGAACCGAGCATGTCGCATATGCCAGCACTCCACCTGCTTGGACGAACGGCGTGATTTGTGCAAGAACGTCAGCTTGGATGAGCGTGAGATCTTGCAAACGTTCTTCAGTCAATGCCCATTTACCTGCTGGCGCGCGCCGCCACGAACCGCTGCCGGAACACGGGGCGTCGGCCAAAATGACGTCAAAAGGCCCGTGATTGGCAAGCTCTGTGTTGTTCAGGATGGTTATTCTGGCCCCTGCCCGTTCTGCCCGCGCCGGAACATCCTTCATTCGGCGTGCGTTTACATCATGAGCGTACACTTCGACACCCTTGTAGGCCGCAATCGCAAGCGACTTGCCACCGCCTCCGGCGCAGTAGTCCAAAACGCGCATTCCAGGGCGCAGATCCAAGGCAGCAACGACAGCCTGACTTGCCGCATCCTGAAGCTCGACCAAACCCTGAGCGTAAGCCTGACTTTGCGCGATCTGACGCGCCCCTTCTGTCACCTCCAGAGCAGTCTCGCATAACGGTGTTGGACGGGCTGAAATACCGTCGGTCGCCAAAGCATCAATCGCCCGGGTTACATCCGTTTTCAATATATTGACCCGCAGAAAAACCGGGGCGCGCTCTTGCAATGCCAATGCGCAAGGCACGGCGCCATCGTTCAAGGATGCAACGAACCGTGGCCACAGCCAGTCGGGAAGATCATATCTCTCGGCGTCGGATGCAAAATCCCTTGATACTTCGTCATTTTGAAGGGCTTCTGGCGCGTGGCGGTCACCGGTAAACAACTCAACCGGATCTTCACCCGATGCGCGAATTGCGCCGATCATCAGGCCACGGCCAGTTCCGGAACCGCCCAACGCAGCAAACGAGCGTTTGCAACGCAAAGCATCAAACACATGATCGCGAATAGCTGCCCGATCCTTGGAGCCCGCAAACCTGCTGCGCCGTGCCCAACCGGTCAGCGCCTTTTCAACCGGGGCCCCGGCCAGAATGTCGTCCAGAATTTCAATCGAGGCCTGAACGCGGGCAGCAGGTGTCATCACGGATTACCTTGGCTGAAACAGGCCGTGACAGGCCAATCCAAAATCACTACGGCACCCCGTGCATGGGTGCCGTATGTCATGCGCAACGGCTTACATCAGCCGGTAGTTCGGGCTTTCACGTGTGATCTGAACATCGTGTACGTGGCTCTCTTTCAGACCTGCGCCCGTGATCTTCACGAATTGGCAGTTTCTGCGCATCTCTTCGACAGTCGCGCAGCCGGTGTATCCCATCGCAGCGCGCAAACCACCAACAAGCTGGTGGATCACTGCGCTGGCTGATCCTTTGTAAGGAACCTGCCCTTCGATCCCTTCGGGTACCAGCTTGTCATTTGCCGCGTCCTTCTGGAAATACCGATCCGCCGATCCGCGCGCCATCGCACCAAGACTGCCCATACCGCGATAGGATTTGAACGACCGGCCCTGATACAAAATGACCTCACCCGGGCTTTCATCTGTGCCCGCGATCATCGAACCGACCATGGCGCAAGACGCGCCGGCCGCAATTGCCTTGGCAAAATCGCCCGAGAACTTAATGCCACCATCCGCAATGACCGGAACATCCCCCGCCGCAGCCGCACAATCACTGATCGCGGTCAGCTGAGGGACACCAACGCCCGCCACCATGCGAGTTGTACAGATCGAGCCGGGGCCAATGCCCACCTTGATGGCGTCAGCACCCGCGTCGATCAGCGCCTTGGTCGCCTCGCCTGTAGCCACGTTTCCGGCAATGATCTGAACCTCGTTCGACAGAGTCTTGACCCGTCTGACCGCATCCAGCACCCCCTGAGAGTGACCATGCGCCGTATCGACGACGATGATATCCACGCCCGAAGCCACCAGCTGCTCGGACCGCTCAAAACCCGCGTCCCCAACCGAAGTCGCGGCAGCCACTCGCAGGCGGCCAAGCCGGTCTTTGCACGCAGTTGGGTTCAGAACCGCCTGTTCGGTGTCTTTCAGCGTTAGCAGACCTGTCAGTTTTCCCGTGCCGTCGACCACCAGCAGCTTTTCGATACGACGGGCCCGCATCAGGCTTTTGGCCTCTTCCAGATCGGCGGGTTCTTTCAGCATTGCCAGGTTTTCCGAGGTCATCATCGCCTTGATCGGCGTGTCTTCGGAATTGGCAAAGCGCATATCCCGGTTGGTTACGATACCAACCACGCGACCATCCGCGTCAACTACCGGGAAACCGGTGAAATTATAGCGCTCGACCAGAGCCTTCGCATCGGCCAGGGTCTGATCCGCGCGCAAGGTAACAGGGCTATAGACGATACCCGACTCGAACCGTTTGACGCGGCGAACCTCGCGAGACTGCTCTTCTACAGAAAGGTTCTTGTGGATGACCCCAATACCGCCTGCCTGTGCCATGGCAATGGCCATGCGCGCCTCGGTCACCGTGTCCATGGCCGAGCTCAGCAGCGGGATGTTCATGGTAATCTCACGCGTGACACGCGTGGTTGTGTCCGCTGTTGCCGGCAGCACTGAAGATGCGGCCGGAACCAGAAGAACGTCGTCAAAGGTGAGTGCCTCACGAATCTGCATCTGAATACCCCATGCAAAAGCCCGTTTGGCGGTGACCCTATTGCATGGATTGAACCAAAGGAAAAGCCCTTGGGGGCAACTCTGTGGCTCCAGTTGCCTATACAGCCAAAGAAAACGACGCATGCCGCGCAAATCGTGCCGCTGTTAGCCCTTTCCCTTTGCGCTCAAACCAATATCTTGCCGGGAAAACGCGCGAACACAAAAAGGCATGTCACTCATGACCACCGACCCACTTGTCGTCTTTACCCCGTCCGGCAAACGCGGGCATTTTCCTGTCGGCACGCCAATTCTGACCGCAGCCCGCCAATTGGGAGTGGATCTGGATTCGGTCTGCGGGGGCCGTGGTATCTGTTCAAAGTGTCAGATCACCCCAAGCTATGGCGAGTTTCCCAAGCACGGCGTCACGGTGGCCCAGGATGCGCTGAGCGAATGGAACGCGGTCGAGCAGCGATATGACGACAAGCGTGGCCTGAAACCCGGTCGTCGTCTGGGCTGTCAGGCCTCGGTTCAGGGCGATGTCGTGATCGACGTGCCGCCGGAAAGCCAGGTACATCGTCAGGTCGTTCGCAAAGCCGCCACCGCACGCGCCATCACCATGGATCCAGCAACTCGTCTGTATTTCGTGGTGGTCGAAGAACCCGACATGCATTCGCCAACCGGTGATCTGGAGCGCCTTGAACGCGCGCTGCGCGAACAGTGGAATATTGACGCGGTCACGGCGGACCTGTCACTTTTATCCAAGTTGCAACCGGTTCTGCGCAAAGGCAAATGGGAAGTCACTGTGGCCGTTCACAAAGGTCACAAGGACAGCGTCGCACGCATTGTCGAAATCTGGCCCGGCTTGCACGAAGGCGGGCTGTATGGGCTGGCCATCGACCTTGGCTCAACTACGATTGCGGCTCACCTGACCGACTTGGAAACCGGCGAGGTCAAGGCTTCATCGGGCCTGATGAACCCGCAAATCCGCTTTGGCGAAGACCTGATGAGCCGTGTTTCATATTCCATGATGAACCCCGGCGGGGATCAGGAAATGACAAAAGCCGTGCGCGAGGCGATCAATGATCTGACCACCTCAATCGCTGAAGAAGCCGGCATTGACACCGCGCTGATCGTGGAAACGGTGTTTGTCTGCAACCCGGTCATGCACCATCTGCTTCTGGGTCTGGACCCGGTGGAGCTGGGTCAGGCGCCTTTTGCCTTGGCATCGTCCGAGTCGATGTCCCTGTCCGCACGCGAGATGGAACTGACCAACATGAACCCTCGCGCGCAGGTCTATATCCTACCTTGCATCGCGGGCCATGTAGGCGCGGATTGTGCGGCGGTTGCCCTGTCCGAGGAACCCGGTATTTCCGAGGATTTGGTTCTGATCGTCGATGTGGGCACCAATGCCGAAATCCTGCTGGGCAACACCAGCCGAGTTCTGGCCTGTTCCTCACCCACCGGGCCTGCGTTTGAAGGCGCTCAGATCAGTTCTGGCCAGCGCGCAGCACCCGGCGCGATCGAGCGGATCGAAATCGATCCCCTCACCAAGGAACCCCGCTTTCGCATCATTGGGTCCGAGAAATGGTCGGACGAAGACGGCTTTGACCTTGATGTCGCCACCACTGGTATCACCGGTATCTGCGGCTCGGGCATTATCGAAGCTGTGGCCGAGATGCGTATGGCCGGCCTTCTGGATGAAAGCGGCCTGATCGGATCGGCCGAGCAGACTGGAACGGCCCGCTGCATCCCCGAAGGCCGCACTCACGCTTACCTGATTCACGATGCCAGCGCCGAAGGTGGCCCCCGCATCACTGTCACGCAAGGCGACATCCGCGCCATCCAACTGGCCAAATCCGCGCTTTATGCCGGTGCGCGTCTGCTGATGGACGAGATGGAAGTCGACAAGGTGGATCGAGTGGTTCTGGCCGGTGCCTTTGGCGCCCATATTTCAACCAAGCACGCAATGGTTCTGGGCATGATCCCTGATGCTCCGCTGGACAAGGTCACCAGCGCGGGTAACGCCGCTGGTACAGGCGCGCGGATTGCGCTGTGCAATATCGGATCACGCGCTGAAATCGAACGCGTCGTGCGCGAGATCACCAAGATCGAAACCGCAATTGAGCCGAAGTTCCAAGATCATTTCGTGGCCGCCAACGCGATCCCGCACAAGACCGATCCGTTCCCGGAACTGGCGCAGGTTGTCACGTTGCCCAATCCAAGCTTCAACACAGGCGGAGAAAGCGAAACAGGCGGTGGACGCCGTCGCAGACGTCGCGGTTAAACCAGCAAAGGAACGACTCGCAGGTACGCCTCGGGTCGTTCCCCAAACTGGTTTCAGGTTGCGCGTCGCACCTCGTTAAGCGAAGAAACGCCCATCTGCGCCATGGCAATACTCATTTCATCACTCAGCACAGACCACAGCTGCTCAAGCCCTTCTTCCCCTTCTGCCGCGATTGCAAATTGCAGGATGCGGCCGAAGAAGGCAAAATCTGCGCCGTTTGCCAAGGCTTTCAAAACATCCTCGCCCGAGCGCAAACCGCTGTCGTAAAACAGCGGATAATCCGGACCGACGGCGTTCCGAATTTCAGGCAATACGGCAATCGGCGCGGGCGCACTGTCCAACTGGCGCCCTCCGTGGCTTGAGACCTGAATGGCATCGACACCTGCCGACTTGAGGCTCAGCGCGTCCTCTGCATCCAGAACGCCTTTGACCACCAGCTTCCCGGCCCACTGGTCGCGCAGACGGGCCAAAGTCTCCCAAGTCGCCTTGGCCCGGCTTTCCCGGCGATCAAAATCATATCCGTCCATCAGGAAATTCGCCATTTCGGGCTTGCCTCGCAGCAGTGTTGATAGCGACCACCGGGGGTGAAACGCAAAATCAAGCACCTGTTTCGGCCCCATTTTGAATGGCATCCTGAACCCGTGGCGCAATTCACGCGGGCGACGTCCCACTTCGGGCACATCCACCGTCAGCACCAGCGTTTCGTACCCCGCAGCCTTTGCGCGCTCGACCAGCTTGAACGTACCACTGCCATCACCGCTGAAATACAGTTGAAACCAGGCATGTCCTTCTGCCTCGAGAATCAGGTCTTCCAACGGGGTCGATGCGACGGTTGATACGCCAAGCGGCACCTCGTACCGCGCCGCAAGACGTGCCAGCATCAGGTCTGCACCGGGGGCCGACAGGTTGCACATACCCATCGGTGCGATGCCAAACGGGCGCTGGGTCGACCTGCCAAAGACGGAACAAGCAAGCGACCTTTCACTGACGTCTTTCAGAATCCGTGGACGAAGGATCTGCGCATCCAGTGCGGCCCTGTTTCGGGCCGCGCCAGCCTCGGCCCCAGCAGAACCATCGATGTAGTCAAACACCATCCACGGCAGGCGCCGCCGGGCCAGGCGGCGCGCGTCTTCGGAACTGTGGATAGCGCTGGATAGCATCAGGCCTGTACGGCCTTCATGAACCGGTCGCGGATCACCACCGGATCCATCGTGATAACCGGCATCTTGGCGTTTCCGCTTTCGCACTTGGCCACGATGATGGTCATCTGTTTCGATTCCAGCGCTTCTTGCAGCACGCGGCCGGTATCTTCGGCCTGACATTCGATTACGCGCTCGCATCCTGCGGCTTCCGCCATTTTAGCCAGAGAGGTCTTCTGCCCCGCATATGTCGGCTGATCCCCAGTGGACCCGTACGACCCATTGTCGACGATCAACAGGATATAGTTGTCCGCCACGTTATTGGCGATGGTCGGCAAGGTACCCAGATTGGTCAGGACCGACCCGTCCCCATCGATCACGATAACCGGCTTGGGCTGCGACAAGGCCAGACCCAGACCGATGGATGAGGCCAGTCCCATCGTGCCCAGCATGTAGAAATTGGTGGGCTGGTCGTCGATGGCATGCAGTTCCTGACTTGGAATGCCGATGTTACAAACAACAAGCTGATCGCGCAGGATCGGAGCGATTTCTTTCAGAATTTCAGAACGGATCATTGGTCGCCATAGCCTCCCCAGAAACTGGCATCGGTCAGAATGGCGACCGGTTTGTTGCACATAAAGGTGTATTTGAGGATCGCGTCGAGTTCCTCAACATCTGACTGATGGTGGAAATGATAAGTCGGGATATTCAACTGAGCCAGCAGCGCTTTGGTATGCACGGCCATTTCAACCTGGCAGGCAACCGGTTCGCGCAGCTCTCCGCGATAGGAAATCAGCATGGGCAAAGGCATGCGATAATACTGGATCAGTGTCGCCAGCGTGTTGATCGTCACACCGATTGCGGTGTTTTGCATGATGATCGCGGGACGCTTGCCGCCCATCCATGCTCCGGCGCACAGGCCCATCCCCTCGTCTTCCTTGTTGGACGGGATGTGATGGATGTCCTCTCGCTGGTCGATTTCAGCGATGACGCCTGCCAGTTGCTTGCAGGGGACGGTGGTGACAAACGAGATATCGTTGGCCACCAGATCGTCAGTTATCTTCTTGTCTATGTTCATGGTCGGGCTGTTGGTCCTGTTGGGGCGCATGGCGCGATGAAGGAAATCAGGTTCTGCGGTGTACATGTACAGCGCAGGGGGCATGACGAACGACGCGTGAAGCTGTCGATCCCAAAAAATAGTCGCTCAGGTCCGGTTTGTGGGAACCTATAACAATGCAGTCCACATTGTTGCTGGTCGCGTAGTCAATAATGGTGCGGGCGGTGTGCCCTTTGATGATTTCGGCTTTCACACCATCCAGCCCGTCAACCTTTTGCAACAATGCCCGCCTCGCACGTTCGAACCCTTCGGCCACTGCGGACTTGTCCAGATAGGCGCTGACCGATCCCTGTGGCATTTCGTAGACATGTAAGCCTATGATCTCGGCCCCGTTTTCCGATAAGGCACGCGCGACTTCCAGCGTATGTTGTGAAATGCCGTGATCCAAAGCCATCGGGACCAGAATTTTCTTGTACATGGTGGCCTCCAGTTCTGTCGGGTTTATCCCCAGGGTCTCAGGATAATCTTCGGTGCGGCTACGGAGCCAGAGCGGATATCGCGAAACGCCTGGGCGCCATCGGCCAGTGCACGCTCTTCAACCCAATTCAGGGCGCCAAGACGGCCGTCAAAGATCGCTTGAGCGGTGTCGCGGAAATCCTGCGCGGAGTAGGTGTAGGATCCAATAAAGGTAATTTCCTGCAAGGTCATGCGACGCACGTCCAGACCTCCGGCATCTTCACCCAATCCGACATGCACGATCACGCCGCCCGGCGCGGCCATGGCCGAAGCGACCGACCGTGTCGCGGCATATCCGACAGCATCAATGACCAACGGGAAAGACCCATTGGGCGCATCCACGAGTGCAAAACTTTCGATTTCCGCCAGAAAAGCCCGGCGCAACGCGTTTGGTTCCGCGATTGTAACGTCTTCAATGCCCTGTGCCCGCAGGGCCAAGGCCGCCGCAAGGCCAATGGCCCCACCGCCAATCACCAAGGCGCGGCGGTCCATCGCAGAATGCAGAGCCTCGATCCCCAATCTGACTGCGTGCCAGCTTACCGCCAGAGGTTCGGCCAGCGCAGCTTTGGCGAAAGAGACATCCTCGGGCACGTCGACAAGATTTCTGCCGGGCATCGAGACATATTGCGCGAACGCCCCTTCGCGCGGCGGCATCGAGATGATCTGTCGGTTCGGGCACAGATTCTCGCGACCCGTCCGACATGCATCGCATTGACCACAGCTTACCAGCGGGTTGATCGTCACCCGATCACCAGCGCGGATACCATCAGCGATGACACCGGCTGCCTCGTGCCCGAGGATCAGAGGCGCTGGGCGACGTGTATCATGGCCCAGATAAGCGTGCATGTCCGATCCGCAGATGCCAACCGCCTCGACCCGGATCAGGTGTTCCGATGCGCCCGGTTCGGCATTCGGCACATCGTCGAACACCATTTGTTCAACACCTTTGTAAACCAGAGCCTTCATTTGGCTGTAAACCCTCCGTCAACCATCAAAACTTGCCCCGTGACATAGTCAGACGCCCGAGAGCATAAGAACAAGATCGGCCCGTCAATATCCTGCATCCGCCCATTGCGTCCGATACATGTTTGCTCGGCGTTCCGTTCTGCGCGCTTGGAGTCGTCGAACACGGCCTGCGTCAGTTCGGTGGGGAAGAACCCCGGCCCGATGGCGTTGGCGGTTATGCCAAAGGGCGACCAGGCCTCGGCCATGGCGCGTGTCAACTGCCCGATCCCCGCCTTGGATGCGCCATAGGCGATACCACCAGGAAAAGCGCGCGTTGTTTGCAGCGAGGCGAAATTGACAATTCGCCCCCACCCCTTTTCCTTCATCGCCGGAACCATCGCCTGGCTGAGGAAGAACGGTGCGCTGAGGTTTAGGGCAAGCGTGGCATCCCACCCCTCAGGAGTAACATCATCCGCAGCCTCACGCGTGTTCACCCCTGCCGCATGGACTAGAATATCGGGGGGGTCAAACTTGGAAGCGACAGCCTGCGTCAGCGCATTCACCCCATCGCGATCTGCAACGTCTGCAACAACCGCTGCAGCGCGCGTGCCAATCTCGGCCTGCATCTGCGCCAATGCCTCGCTGCGCCGGGCTACGCCGACAACACGCGCACCGGCAGCGGCAAGAGTCCGAGCCACTTGCCGCCCAAGCCCCGAGCTGGCACCGGTGATACACGCCACCCGGCCTGTCAGGTCGAATAATGTGCGCGGGTCATCCATCGGCGGTCAAGTCGAACTGCTCGTCCGGGAAATACTTCGCAAGACGCACATCTGCGGCGCGGGCGTGACCTTCCATTCCTTCCAACCGCGATATCCGCGCGGTCGCTTCGGCAATGGGCTTCGACCCTTCGCGCGTGGCCCGCTGCCACGTCACGATCTTCATGTACTTATGGACACTCAACCCGCCAGTATAGCTGGCCGCGCCCGATGTTGGCAGAACATGGTTCGTACCGGTCGCCTTATCACCGTATGACACGGTGGTTTCCTCGCCCAGAAACAGCGATCCATAACAGGTCAGCCGTTCCAGCCACCAGTCCAGATCCTCAGCCTGAACCGTCAGATGCTCAGGTGCATATTCGTCGGAACAGGCGGCCATCTCTTCGCGGTTGGAACAGACGATAACCTCGGCATAGTCGCGCCATGCGGCCGAGGCGTTTTCGCGGTTCAATTCTGGCAGATCGGCGATTAGCGCAGGCACCAGTTCCATCACTTTTTGCGCAAGGCCACGATCATCAGTGACCAGCCAGACCGGTGAGTTGTATCCGTGCTCCGCCTGACTGACCAAATCGGTGGCGACGACATGCGCATCGGCAGACTGATCGGCAAGGATCAAACTGTCGGTCGGACCTGCGATCATGTCGATACCAACCTTGCCGTATAGGATGCGCTTGGCTTCGGCCACGAATTGATTGCCGGGGCCCACAAGGATGTTGGCGCGTGGCAAACCAAACAGACCGTAGGTCATGGCGGCAACGCCCTGCACGCCCCCCATAGCCAGAATGCTGTCGGCCCCACTGATATGGGCCGCATAAACGATGGCAGGCGCAACCCCTTCGCCAGGGCGCGGAGGCGAGCAGGCCGTGATGTGGCGACATCCCGCAACCTTGGCGGTGGTCACTGTCATAATTGCGCTGGCGATGTGGCTGTATCGCCCACCCGGCACGTAACACCCCGCAGCATCCACTGGAATCGCCTTCTGCCCAGCAACGAAGCCCGGCACGATCTCAGTCTGGACGTCAGAAACGGTGGCTTTTTGCGTCTCGGCAAAGCGCCGAACGTTGTCGTGGGCGAAACGGATGTCGGCCTTCAGCTTTTCAGAAACTTTTGCACAGGCGGCCTCAATCTCAGCCGGGGTCAGCAAGACATTCCCTTCGTACTTGTCGAACTTGGCGGCATATTCTCTTGCCTTTGCATCACCGCCCGCCTCGATATCGGTCAGAATGGTCTTCACCGTATCATGCACCTCTGAGGCGTGTGATTGAGCCGTTAAAGTTGCCTTTTTCAGATATTCGCGAGGCATGTTCAGCAGGTCCTATTGGTAGATTTCAGGTAACAATGTTGTCGACACGGCTGGCACGTAGGCGATCAGGATCACCACGATCAGCATGGTCAATACGAAAGGCACAGCTCGGGCGGCAATCTTCAGAATGGATTCACCGGTAATGCCAGACACGACGAACAGGTTCAGCCCAAGCGGCGGGGTGATAAAGCCCACTCCCAGTGCGGTGATCATCATGATGCAGAACTGGATCTCGTTCATGCCGATATTGTCAGCCAATGGTTTCAGGATCGGTGCCAGGATCACGATATTCGGTGTCGTCTCCATGACGCAGCCCGCTGCGATCAGGATGCCGATCATCAGCAGGATCAGCAGATACGGATCGTCTGTCAGCGAGGTCACCGAAGTGACAAACCCTTGCGGAACGCCCATGATCGCCAGCGCCTCGGCCAGCGGTGCCGAAAAGGCGATGATCGGCAGGATCACCCCGTTCACCTTTGCAGAGCTGACCAGCATCGACGGAAAATCTGCCAATGTCAGCGTACGCAGGATGAAGCCCATGATGATGGTGACGACAACAGCCGTGGCACCAGCCTCAGTCGGTGTCAGGCGCCCCGAGAAGATGCCATAAAAGATAATCCCCGGTACGATAAAGGCATACCAGCCGGACCTAAGCGCCTTGCCCAGATTGGCGAACCACTCCCCCATGGTCATCATTCCGCCGCCTTCGTAAGCATAAAGGCGGTTCATGATGATGTTGGTGATCAGGATCGACACCAGGATAGCCAGACCCGGGATCAGAGCGGCCAGAAAAAGCGTCGATGCAGAGATACCCAGCACAAGGCCAATGATGATATAGGCGATTGAGGGCGGTATCAGGATACCGGTGCAGGCACCGGCGGCGACCAGAGCACAGGCGTAGGGGCGCGGATACCCGCTTTCCACCAACCGGTTGATTGTCATCCGGCCGACCGCAGCAGCCCCGGCGGCATCCGACCCCGAAATCGCCGCAAACATTCCGCAGACCAGCACCGTGGCCGATCCGAAACCACCCTTGGCGAAGCATGTCAAAGCCTCGGCAACATCCAGAAACTTGCGTGACAACCCCGTCCGTACCAGAACATCCCCGGTCAGGATAAACAAGGGCACGGCAGTCAGGGCAAAAGCGTCGATGCCGGTAAACAGGCTCTCTCCGACAAGGCTGAGAGGAAGGTCACCGGACATGATCAGCATTACGATCGCAGCCGTTCCAATGGCCGCCCAAACCGGTACGGCCAAGGCGATCAGGGCAACAAACAGGATCACCGGCAGATAAAAATCCCAGCCCAGTTCAACGGTTTGATTGAGGGAGTTCCAAAGCATCCGGTTTCTCCTCAGTCAAACAGTTTGTCGCCTTCGAAGACGGGCGTGCCGTCGCGAAGGCATTTCAGATCGCGCAACAGGGATTGGATCAGTCGCCAGATCATCAGGGCAAACCCGGTCGGCACAGCCATCAGGAACCAAACCTTGGAAATCCGCAAACCGTCCGTAACGGAACCAAACTTGGCCGAAACGTGAACCGCTTCATACGACCAGTAGAGTGCGATGATCGCCACCATGAACATCACCAGATCGCCGAAGATATAAAGCAGCGCTTTGGGGCGCGGCCCGACATAGTGCATGATCACATCGATCCGGATATGGGCCCGCTCTTTCACCGCGGCAGCCGCACCTATCCAAGCCAGGTAGATAAAGGAATACCGTACGATTTCCTCGCCCCAGATCGAGGAATAGGCGAATATCTCGCGCCGCAGCACCTCGATGGCCATAGTGATCACCAGCATCACGTAGAACACCAGCAGCAACCAGCGTTCGGCGTTTCGGTCAATTTTCTGAAGAACGGTCATCTGATCCTCCGGCGATGGAACAGCCAGGTCCGCACCTGCCTTGTCGGGCCGCTGTTGGCCGCGCGGTACAAGAATCGTGGACGCCAGCAGGCGCCCACGGGTTTCACCTTAGGCGTCGTGGACGTAATATTCACCCTGCGTACCAGCCGCTTCGACCAGCTTCTCAAAGTTGTCCATCGAACCAGCCAGTTCCGTCTTGAACGGATCCCATTCCGAACGCTGATACCCACCGGCATCCTGCCATTCCGCCAGCTGATCATCGCTGAGCGAATGGAATTCAACACCAGCCTTGTTCAACTCGGCCATGGCATAGGCGCGGGCCGACGGAACCTTGGACAGGTTCTGATGACCAGTCATCTCGGCACCCCACATGATGCCTTCCTGCACGTCAGCAGGCATCGAGTTGAACCACTCCAGATTACAGGAATAAACCTGACTGTCCGGAACGGCCTGCGTGAAGGTCACATGGCTGAGGATGTCCTTGAAACCGAAAACATACAGCGCCCCTACCGACGGGTCGAGCGCGTCGGCAACACCCTGCTTGATCGCCGAAGGCGTTTCACCCCATGCGACAGGCGTCGGGTTAGCACCGACCATGCGATAGTATTGTTGCAGCATCTTCGATCCGGGAACGCGGAACTTGATCCCGCCCATATCTCCCGGGGTTATGACCGCATTGCCGCCCTGCCGGACTGCGACAACACGCGGATCGATATTCACGTAGAACAAGGCTTTGAAGCCTGCCGCCTCGACCTTGGGATGGACTTCGCTTTTCCACGTGTCTGAATGGACAAGGTTGGTGAAGCGCTGGTTCGACCCGCACAGATACGGCATGTTGATCAGGTCGACCGTGGACGCAAAAGGTGCAAAATTCGACAGAGAATGCTGCGCGGCCTGAATCGTTCCACCCTGTACTTTCTGCACCAGCGCGCCGCCCGCGCCTAGCTGGCCACCGGGGGCCAATTTGACATAGACCTTGCCGTTGGTGGCATTCTGGATGTTTTCCTTCAGGTCCAACTGCATGATGGGATAGCTGCGCGACGCGCCCAGCACATAGGCTGTTGCCACCGTCATAACATGGTCAGCGGCCTTCTCACGCTCACTCTCTTCTTTTGCGGTTTGCGCGGCGGCCTCTGAAGACCACAAAACACCCCCAGCCCCGGCAACCAATGCGGCTGTGAACGCGCCACTTGCGCTCAGCTTCAGAAAGTTGCGACGCTCTGCTGACGCCAGTTCAATCTTGTCGTTGTTCATGAATTGCCCTCCCAAGCAAAAGTTCAGCTGCCGTTCGTTGCGTTTCGGTCAGCTTCCTTTTTCAGAATTGCGACAACGAACAAAATCGACGCCGCGAACAGAACCAACATCTCTCCTACGTCGCCAAGAAACGCGCGGCCTGCGAAAGCACCCAAAGCAACGTTGGCGAAATAGATCGCGAAAACGACGGTAGATGCAGCAAGGACCATTTCCGGGACTCCCTTTCAGAATCGGCTCAACACCTTTGTAAGCGCTTACATAATTATTGCAAGCGCTTACATTGACCCTTTCATCATCTGAAAAATGCGATTAACTTAAGCCAACCAGAATTGAGAGTTCGAGAATGTCAAAACATCGGTCTGCTCCGACACTGGATGACGTTGCCAAGGCCGCGGGCGTTTCGACCGCGACAGTGTCCCGGTGTCTGAACAACCCGCAGCAAGTTGTTGAAGCAACGCGCAAGCGTGTCCTGTCGACGGTCGAAGAATTGGGGTACACGCCAAATTTCGCGGCCCGCGTGATGGCGGCCAAGCGGTCATTTACCATTGGCGCCATCATCCCAACCATGGAAAACGCTATATTCGCAAGGGGGTTGCAGGCGTTCCAGGAAGAGATACATCAGCGTGGTTACACATTGCTGGTCTCCAGTTCAGCCTATGAGCCCGAAGCGGAAAAGGATCAGATCCGAACCCTGGTCGCACGGGGTGCAGATGGGCTGTTATTGATCGGTCATGACAGGGACGCAGATATTTATGATTACCTGGACAGACGGAAAGTGCCCGCGCTGGTTGCCTGGTCCTTTCTGCCGGACAAACCTGTGCCGTCAGTTGGGTTCGACAACTGCAAAGCCATGAAAGCGCTGGCAGACCAGATCATCAGACAGGGACATTCACGTCTTGCGACAATATCGGGTATCAGTTCGGGCAATGACCGGGCGCGGCTCAGGATCGCAGGGATAAAAAGCGCCATGGCTGACCACGGCCTGCAGCCGGATGACCTAATGGTGATCGAAACCACGTATGAATTCGAAAATGGCGCGACGGCGTTCAGGGATCTCATGGCTACTGACACGCCGCCGACCGCCGTTTTGTGCGGAAACGATGTTCTGGCTGTCGGCGCATTGAGACAGGCGCAAAAAATGGGGCTCCGAGTGCCCGAAGACGTGTCGATTACCGGCTTTGACGACATCGAAATCGCGCGCATTGTCAGCCCTGCCCTGACAACGGTTCACGTGCCCCACCGTGAAATGGGTCAAAAAGCTGCGCAGGAGTTGATACGGATGATCGAAACGAACTCTGCGGGCCAGTCTTTGGAGCTTTCGACCTATTTGGTCACCCGAGACTCCCTGCTTGACCGCATTCCTTAAGGCTCAGAAAGTTCGGCGGTTCATTGCGTGCAAAAGGCGCACCGGTCTACGATTCAGTGTGACGATCCGCTTTCATTGACCTGAATCAAAGCACGCAAAGTGACCACATAGTGAAGTACGAATATATCAACGGGCCCGACGCTCACCTGCCTGACCCCAAGCAAATTTACCGGTGATCAGTATTTCAACGGCGCGAAGGTTTCACTCCACGGGCGCGGCAAATGCGAGGCGCGCTCTTCTGCCGACTACGCTCTGGCTTCTCGGGACAAAACGCACGTCAGTCACTCATATGATCGAGGCAACGGGACCAAGCAGAGAAACTTTAATGCCAACCCAAGACACGCAACGCATTCCAATTGGCGGATAGATGATGTCCATCGTTGAACAAAATACACCAAAGCTGCGACGGGCGCTGACGACCCCGCTGCTCACGCTCTATGGGCTTGGGGTAACCGTCGGCGCTGGAATATACGTGCTTGTTGGTGCGACGGCCGGGATTGCGGGCCCATTTGCCGCTGTTTCGTTCCTGATTGCCGCGCTTGTTGTTGCGCTGACTGCCCTGTCCTACGCAGAACTGGCAACCCGATATCCTGTGAGTGCGGGTGAAGCCGCTTATGTCGAAGCAGGGTTTCAGAAAAGCTGGATGGCCGTGCTGGTCGGTCTCGCCGTGGCCGCCTCGGGCATCATCTCGGCCTCGGCCGTGGCTATCGGGGCCGCGTCGTACCTTCAAACGCTTACAGGTTTAGGCATTTCAAGTCTGACAATCGGTGTAGTTCTGGTCATGGGGCTGATCGCCCTATGGGGGATCACGCAGTCGGTAATGGTGGCGGCGGTTATTACTGTCATAGAAATAAGCGGGCTACTCGTCGTTATTGGTTGGGGCCAGTCCCTTCCTGAGCCTCAGGGCTATGCGCTCACCCAGATGGTTCCCGGGCTGGACCCAAACGCCTGGAGAGGGATTTTTGCCGCTTCGCTTCTGGCGTTTTTCGCCTTTGTGGGTTTCGAGGACATGGCGAATGTCGCTGAAGAAGTTAAAGACCCCGCCGGAACAATCCCGAAAGCGATCCTGTTGACGCTTATTCTGGCCACGGTCTTGTATCTTGGTACGTCCATGACTGTTCTGTATGTGGTGCCGATCGATGTCCTTTCGACGTCCGCCGCGCCGCTGGCCCTGATTTTTACAGACGCGCCCGATGTTATCCAGCAGGGGTTTTCAGCCATTGCCATCGTTGCGACGATCAATGGTGTTCTGATCCAGATGATCATGGCATCCCGCGTGATTTACGGGCTCGCGGATCGGGATCATTTGCCAAAGTTTCTGGCTAAGGTGTCTCAGGTCACTCAGACGCCAACGGTAGCGACAATCATGGTCACGGCGATAATCCTGTTGCTGACACAAACGCTTCCAATCGCCATTCTGGCCGAGCGGACGTCGCAAATTGTTCTGGGAGTCTTTGTGCTGGTCAATCTGTCACTGATCCTTTTGAAGACCCGGGCTGAAACCGATGAACCGCAGTTCCGCGTGCCTCTTGTTGTTCCTCTCTTTGGGGTGGTGACCAGTTTGTTGCTTTTTGCATCCGCATTTCTGTAACCCTGTGTCATTAGGTCAAGGAAATCCTGCGATGCGATTTACGTGAACATGACCACTGACCAGCCTTCTACAAGAGTGCGGCTTTCTGCATGGTGGCATAGAACCTTTGTTGATCTGGCCCGACAGATGCAATGGTCCTACCTGCCACCGCTCATGGTCTATTTTGCCGCCGGTGTTTCTGGTCTGACATCGGTCGTCGGTGCCTTCTTTCTTAAGGACTACCTTAACCTATCCGCATCCTTTGTTGCCGGGCTGGCGTTTTGGGCCGGGCTTCCCTGGATCCTGAAAATGCCGCTGGGTCATATTGTTGATCTGTTTTGGCGGTGGAAGTCATTGCTGATCCTATTGGGGGCAACCCTGATCACCTTGTCCCTGCTCACCATGTACGGGCTTGTAGCCTTTCCCGGACATATGGCTGATGTCATGCCGCTGGAACATTGGTACATCATTGCCCTGCTCTTGGCGCCTTCCGGCTATGCCATTCAGGATGTTGTCGCCGACGCGATGACAGTCGAAGCCGTTCCAAAGATCAATCCCTACGGGCAGCCGTTTTCGCCCGAGGAAACCCGTGCACAGCATACAACAATGCAAACCCTGGGCAGGATCGCCATTTTCTCCGGTTTTGCAGCCGTTGCCGCGGTCAATATCTGGGTGTTCTCGGGAACCGAGGGCATGCAGAAATCAGACCGCCTTGCATTGTATGGCAACGTCTACCTGATCGCGCTTGTCATTCCACTGCTGTCCGTCAGCGGTGTGGTTTTGCACAGCTTGATACAGCGTCAACGTCTTCGCCAAGGTCATCCCCCTCATACCCATGACGAAACCACCGAGGTCAAATGGCCGATCCTGCTGGGCGGTCTCGCCTTTGTTGTATTGAGTATCGTGTTAGGAACATCGAATTTCCAACTCGCCCAGGAAACTATTTTTGCAGTCTCTCTGAGTGTGATCTTGTACCTGATGTCACGCTTAGTGAAGGAACTGAACCCAAATCAGGCAAAGGCCCTGATTGGTACGGCGATAATCATTTTCGTGTTTCGTGCGGTTCCTCTGCCTGGGCCGGGGTTGACCTGGTTCGAAATCGACGAGTTGGGGTTTGACGAGCAGTTCCTGGCAATCCTGGCGCTTCTGACGTCCCTGCTTGCATTGGTGGGGCTCATCGTCCTGAGACCATTTATGGCCAACCGCTCGATTGCGCAGGTCGTCATCATTCTGACCATCGCGTCGGGGGTCCTCGCCCTGCCCAACCTTGCGCTGTATTACGGCGTGCATGAATGGACATCTGCGCATACCGGCGGGATCGTAGACGCAAGGTTCATCGCAGTCCTTGACACCGCAGTTGAATCTCCGCTGGGACAAATCGCGATGGTTCCGATGCTGGCCTGGATCGCACGTAATGCTCCTGTGCATCTGAAGGCAACTTTCTTTGCCGTCATGGCGTCATTCACCAACATGGCCTTGTCGGCCAGCAGTTTGGCAACGAAATACCTGAACCAGATTTTCGTGGTGTCGCGCGCGGTAACCGACCCGGAAACCGGTGTCGTCACATCGATTGCCGATTACGGCCAACTTGGGCACCTGTTGATCGCCGTGGGCCTGATTTCTGTGATCGTTCCGTTGGTGGTCGTATTCCTTGTTCAAAAATCGCCGTTCCAGACCAACGACTGATTACTGGCTGACAGTTTCTCTCAGCAAGGTTTTCAGGTGCAAAACCGGAACCCCGATGTTCGAGCCCCCGAACTCTGGCAGGATCGCGGCGTTAATCGCGACCACCTCTCCCTTGCGGTTCAGGGCCGGCCCTCCGCTTCCTCCTGACGTTGTTTCCGCGTCATAAACGACTGCACCCGGGCTTGTCTGCGCCACGATTCCTCGGCTGGCGAGAGGTTGAACCTGGTTTTGCGCAGATAACCGTGCGGCGATCGTCCAGAAATTGACGGACCCGTCTTTCTCGAGCGTTTTCAGAAATTCCGGCCCCGCCTGCGCAATTAACGCTTTCAGGCCAGTAGGATACCCCAGCAGAAAGACTTCGTCACCGCTTCGTGGAAGATCTTCCGCCAGTGGCAATCCCAGCCCCTCGATACGGTTTGGATCAACCGACAAAAGTGCCAGATCAGCGGTTTCACTGAACCGGTCCAAAGTAGCCTCGATCGGATCGGTCTGACCTGGCAGATAGGCCAGCAACCGAAGCATCTCGGCCTCAAGACCTGCGTTTTTCAGTGCCTGAGCTTGGTCGCCGGATGTCCAGGGCAAGGCAACGTGGCGGTTGGTGGCCATCAGCGGCGTACCCTCCAGCAGAAATCCGGTGCCAGTGAACTGGAACTCCGCGGGCTCGCCTGTTGCGTCCGGTTCGATCCAGGGTTGTCCGAAGGGTGTTTGCAACTTCTCTCCGTTCGGCCCCAACACGTGGCGCAGCAGTTTACCGCTTTCGATATGACGCAATCCGTAGGCGCCCTGAATGAAAGCCACGGATTGAGTAGAGGCGGTGATGACCCGCGTAGACGCCCCCGCGCGTTGTTCAAGGGTACCCAACCGCTGCTCGGTTGATATCAGCTGGTTCTGAAAGGCTTCCCTCAACGCCACAAGGTCTTCGGGGGTTAGAACATCTTCCCGCGTCTGGCTAAGCATGGTCGCCACAGCTTCAATCTTGCGAGCTTCCTGTTGCAGGCTGTCGGCCAGTCTCCGGTCGTTTTGATAAAGCAGGAACAGCAGACCTGCGATCAGCGCAATCGCGGCTACTACCGTAATCCTGAAGAACATAGTGGTTTGAGAAACAAGCCTTCGCCCACTCTCACGCAGCGCACCCGACATTCTTTGGGCAAAGGGTCGGCGACTTGACCGCGCATAGGCATAGGCGTCGCTCAGGATATCCTCGACCGTATGACGGATGGGAAACCTCTGAGTACATATGCGGTATCGGGAGATCGGGCCCAATTCGCCAAACTCGATCATGTCGCCGTGATTCAGCGTTGCCGACACAATCTTGTGGCCATTGACCCAGATGTCTTGCCCTGCCAGCGCGTTGAGCACATAGCCCCCCTCGGTCCACTGAAGCGTTGCGATATCTTCGTCATGGGGCGGTGTGTTGTCTTTCAGGCGTAGGCCTAGCGCACGGCCTTCGCCAACTGAAACAGTCAATGCGCTGTCGACAAGCCAGGAAACCGTTCCACGGGATGGGCCGGTCAGGCTCTCCAGAAAGGCATGAACATCACCTGCGCAAGGCTCTTGGGGGGTTCTCGTGCCGGTCTGATCAATTTCCCGCATAGTTGGGCTCTGCTCAACAGTGATGGGGTCACTCTATCATAAGACGCCCGGAATCCTACTAATCGCAAGGGGGATGCCCCAAACCGGAACTATCTACAGGCATAAATCAATTTGGTGGAACGTCCCGAAACGACCCCCATGCCTGCCAGAGCAGGCCTTCACCGGAAATCGCCGTCTTACCTGAGAGTTCTGGAGCGGGTAGCGGGAATCGAACCCGCGCGTTCAGCTTGGGAAGCTGACAGGCTACCATTACATCATACCCGCCGCACCTCTGAGATATAACCAGAGTTCCCTGACGCGCAAGCCAGATCGTTTCAGCTCGCCCGGAAAATGTCACTCAGTCCGCGCACGAAGACTGTCGATCAGCGAGTCTTCAACATCCAAAGCCTGGATGGCCGCCTCAAGCGTACGGCTGTCCAGATGTTGCGGGTTCAGATCGACCCCTGCTGAAAACGCTTTGACAATGGCCTTCATGGCGCTGATGCGCGCATATCTTTTGTTATTGGCCGGTATTACGTGCCACGGCGCCAGATCGGTTGACGTCCGGGCCAACATTTCATCCACGGCGACCTCGGTAACATCCCATTTCTCGCGATTCCGGAAATCCTCGTACGTCAACTTCCAGCGCTTCAACGGGTTTCTTAGCCGTTCTGTAAACCGCTGCATCTGTTCATCTTCAGAGATGTGGAAGAACAGCTTGACGATCCGGGCACCATCGTCGACCAGCATGCGTTCGAAATCATTGATTTCCTGATAGGCAGCGCGCCAGCGCGTTTCCGGGGTCAGGTTCTCGATCCGCTCAACCAACACGCGCCCGTACCAGCTGCGGTCAAATGCGGATATCGCTCCGGACGGTGGCAAACGTTCCCAAAACCGCAGCAGGTAATGCCGGTTGAGGTAGTAGTTCCTGGGTGCCCCAATTGGCCAGACCTTAAAGCTGCGCGGGTCCAGAGCCTGGCTGATCCTGCGAATGGTTCCCCCCTTGCCTGCCGCATCCCATCCCTCGAACACCAGCACACCCTTGAGCCCGTGAAACAGATACGCTTGCTGAATCCTGGCCAGTTTGGCCTGAAGATCAATCAGTTGCTCGAAATACTCCTTTTTGCCCAACCGCTTGGTCAGATCCGCTTCTGAGAGTTTCGGGGGGTGATGTTTGCTCATCGTGCCACCTGATCGTTGCGTCCCGGTTCAGGATATCCTGAACCCTTGCGCAAAATCGACATTGATCAGGGTCAAACGAAAAGGCCGGGCACAGTGCCCGGCCTTAGCTGTCTTTGTTGATGCAATCAGGCGCGGCGACGACGGCCACCGCCGCGACGACCACCGGCTGCGCCACCGGCCTCGTCAGGTGATTTGTTGAACCTGATCCACTCCCCACCATGCGGGTCGTTGTTGGTCAGCAGGTTGGCGGCGCGGATGGCCTCCATCTCCTTACCGGCGCGCGGCTTGGTGGAGCCCAGGCCGAACATCTGAACAAACGCCTCGTCATCCATACCTTCTGGCAGAATGATGCCAGCTGCGGCAAGGGCTTCTTTTTTCTCGGTAATTTTTGCCTGCGTCACTGGCAGAGCCACCGGGTTCATAATCGCCGAGGTCATGCCGGCACCCATTGCCATCGGCAGGAAGGCATTGTTGATGCCGTGGCGGTTCGGCAAGCCGAACGAGATGTTGGATGCGCCACAGGTGGTGTTCACACCCAGTTCCTCGCGCAGGCGGCGAACCAGAGCAAACACCTGCTGACCAGCTGTTGCCATCGCGCCAATCGGCATGACCAGCGGGTCAACAACGATGTCATGCGCGGGGATTCCAAAATCGGCAGCACGCTGAACGATCTTTTTGGCCACTTCGAAACGGACATCGGGGTCTTCCGAAATACCTGTGTCGTCGTTCGAGATTGCCACAACAGGAACATTGTATTTTTTGACCAGCGGCAGAACCAGTTCCAGGCGCTCTTCCTCACCGGTGACCGAGTTCAGCAGCGGGCGACCTTCCGCCGCCTCAAGACCCGCCTCCAGAGCACCGGGTACCGACGAGTCGATACACAGCGGAACTTCGACCAGACCCTGTACCAGCTCAACGATCTTGCGCATCAGTGGCGGTTCGGTCTCGTTCGGGTTGGGGTTCGAGTTGTAGACGACGCCCGCGTTGATATCCAGAACGGTCGCGCCCGCCATCACCTGCGCCAGCGCATCCTTCTCGACGGTCGAGAAATCGCCTGCCTCCAGTTCGGCCGCCAGCTTTTTCCGACCGGTCGGGTTGATCCGCTCTCCGATCACGCAGAACGGTTCATCAAAGCCCAGAACGGCAGTTTTTGTTTTTGATTCTAAGACTGTACGGGTCATGTCCGTTCCTTAGGAGTTTGCAGGCTGCGCCGAGGCACCGCCATTATTGATCGCCCAGTTGGCGTTGGTTTTGATCCCGCCCAGCGGGAAGAAGTGCACGTTGGTGATGTTGAAATCCGGGTTGGCCGCTTTGTGGTTGGCCAATTCAGTCACAACATCGTTCGGTTCATAGGGCAACAGAAGCTTCGACACATCCATGGCGCGCTTTTGCAGAACTTTCAGCGACGGGCCGACGCCGCAAGCAATTGCGAACTTGATCAGGGTCTGCAGTTTGGCCGGACCGGCGATACCAATGTGGATGGGCAGGTCGATACCTGCCTCTTTCAGACCATCCGCCCAGGCGATGATCGGCTTGGCATCGAAGGCAAACTGAGTTGCCAGGGCCATCTCGGCATCCGTGGTTTCGTTGAATTTCTGTTTCCAGCGCAGGGCGTCATCGACGTTCTTGGTGGACCCATCGGGATCGATGTCCTTGTTACCCTCGGGGTGACCGGCAACATGAAGTCGCTTGAACCCTGCCTTGTCGAACAGACCGGTTTCCATCAGCTGCATGGAACTGTCGAAATCGCCATGCGGCTTTGTCACGCCACCGGCCAGCAACAGCGCCTGCTCGACGCCCGCCTCACCCTGGTACATCGAGATCCAGTTTTCCAAGGTCGCCGCATCCTTGATGATCCGCGCCGGGAAGTGGGGCATGACAGGATAGCCTTCGGCTGCAATCCGCTTGGCTGTCTTGACCATATCTTCAATCGGGGTGCCTTCGATATGAGCAATGTAGACGCGTGTGCCTTCGGGCAGCAGCGCGCGGAAATCCTCGACCTTTTCGGCGGTCCGCGGCATGACCTCGATCGAATAGCCTTGCAGGAAGGCTTCGACGTTCGGGTTCACAGGGCTGTTTTCGACCACATCACGTTTCTTGAAGTTCAGCAAAGCCATTGAGGCCTCCCATTAAGATACGGGCTTATGCCCAACCGTCATTTGCGATCAGCGCTTTGATGCGGTCCTGATCGTATTCCTTTTCCAGACGCAGGGCCTCGGCCTCGGCTACTTCTGCCGGGTCGCCATCAACTGCAAAAGGCTCGGCCTTGCGCCATTCGGCCAGATAGGCATCACTGTCCTTGGCGTTTACCTTCATGGCGGCGCGGTCGATGGCTTGCTCGAACCGTTCTTCCAGTTGCCGCTTCGCGCCGCGACGGCCTTTGCCGACGATGACCTGAGCGGGAATGTCGCGCCAGTACACGATGGTGACGTCAGGCATTACTGTGATTCCTCCTAACCCGATGGGCCGGTTCTAAACTTCAATGTGGGGATTGGTCGGTCGGTTTTCGACACCCGGCGCTTTTCAAGCGACGTTTTCGCCCACGGTGGCGTGGCGGGGTTTTAACCCGTCTCGCGGCAAAAACGCATACCAAAATTCTCATTGTCACTATGAGAGCATTGCATAATGAACAAAAAGCCCCGGACGGCATGACCCGCCCGAGGCTTGTTTCAACGCGTCTTGCCAAGGTTAACCGACCAACCCACCGTCTTCACGAGTAACCGCAATGATGGCTGAACGTGGAACCGAGTTACCACCGTCGGGCCAGTGGCTATTACCGTCTTCACCGGGGTGTTGAATACCAACAAACATGGTGCGGCGATCCGGCGACCAGCTGAGCCCAGTGATCTCACACTCGTTCGGGCCAACCAGAAAACGACGGATTTCACCGGTAACCGGGTCGCCTGCCAGCATCTGGTTGTTCCCCTGCCCTTCGAAGTCGCCCTCGTTGCTGTATTTGCCGTCGGTCTGGATCCACAGCAGGCCGTTGCTGTCAAACTTCAGACCGTCGGGCGAGTTGAACATGTTGTCGGCGTTGACATTGTCCGAACCGCCATACGCATCCTGATGCACGGTCGGGTTTCCGGCCAGTACATACAGGTCCCATTCGAAACCCGATGCGCCATGGTCTCCGCCTTCAGGGCGCCAGCGCACGATCTGACCGTATTTGTTCGCCTCGCGCGGATTCGGCCCGTTGACCGAAGTGTCGTCGCCACCGGCATTAGGTTTCACACCGCGGTTCTTGTTGTTGGTCAGGCAGCAATAGACCTCGGGCGCGTTCGGGTTGGCCGCAACCCATTCCGGGCGGTCCATGGTGGTCGCGCCAACAGCCGATGCTGCTTGCCGCGTATGGATGCAGATTTCGGCCTGCGACGTCATACCAGTTGTTTCGGGGGTCAGGTCCAGCCACTCACCAGTCCCGTCGTCGTTGAACTTTGCAACCGACAACGTACCGTTCTCAAGCAGCGCATGCGTGTCCACCCCAGCGGCAAAAAAACCTTCCGAGACAAAGCGGTACAGGAACTCGCCCCGTTCATCATCACCCATGTAGACAACGACACGACCGTCATTGTTCACAATGGCCTCGGCGTTTTCGTGCTTGAACCGACCGAGCGCGGTCAGCTTACGAGGGGTCGAGGTCGGCTCGGTCGGATTGATTTCGACAACATAGCCTGCGCGGTTCGGCTCGTTAGGGTTTTTCGAGACGTCGAAACGCTCGTCAATTCCGGCCCATCCGTATCCCCAGTCCTTGGACGAAACGCCGTAGCGCTGAAGTTCGGCGCTGACCTCATGTTTTTCGTCCTCAGTCGAGAAGTAACCATTGAAATTCTCTTCACAGGCCAAATACGTCCCCCATGGGGTCATGCCATTACCACAGTTGTTCCAGGTGCCTTTACAGATGGTGCCTGTCGGATCGGCGGCAGTTTTCAGCAGATCATGGCCAGCGGCAGGCCCCGTCAATGACATGTCTGTCTGCGGCGTGATGCGGCGGTTATACGAGCTATCCTTGACGATGCCCCATTTGCCGTCGGTAACCGCAATCTCGACCACCGTCACACCATGCGCCATCATGCCTTTGGCGACATCGTCATCCGAGGCGGCTTTGGCGTCCGGGTTGTTGCCCCAAAGGATATCGCGATTGGTGTATTCGTTGTTCACGACCAGTAGAACGTGACCCTCGTGCAAAAACACATCCTGACCGTCGGTGTTATCACCAAATGCGCGCTCTTGGCTGGCAGCGGTTCCACGGGTGGCCGGATCAAATTCGGGCACATCAGACCAAAGCGGGTCGCCCCAGCGCACCATCACCTCGGCCTTGTAGCCCGGCGGCACGATGACGTCATCGGCAGTTGACGCCGGAATCGCCTCAAACGCAAATCGATCTGCGGCTGCGCGCGCACCAGTTGGAAGCAGCGACCCGCCCAAAGCCGTGAAACTTCCCACCGCCAATACGCCGCCCAGAAATCCACGACGTGACAGGGCACGTTCAACGACGCGGTCAAACTCACATTCCTCTGGGCGCGGGTTCACCATTTCATCGAATTCGTCAAAGGTCAGGACACGTTTATCTTTCATGGCAGGCTCCGTCTGCGGCTGATTGCGATCAAGAATCCCTCAACCGGGATCAAAGATCAAATCGCACCTCAGTATGAACGGCGTGTGACATCCAAGCCAAATTTGAAATGGAAATCGCTTGCACGTCGACGACGCCCCGCCTAGGGTCAAATCAACTCGAAAATCGGAGGGCGTTACGATGGCGCCCAAGCGTCCCAAAGGTGCGGGCGCGTTCCCGAAAGCGGTCGAAAGCCCCGCGCCGGCAAGACCCGATCCGGATGCCCTGTATGCGGCTCTGGATTTGGGAACAAATAGTTGCCGCATGTTGATAGCCCAGCCCAAGGGCAGCGGGTTTCATGTGGTTGACAGCTTCTCCAAGTCCGTGCAGCTGGGCGCGGGTCTGGAACGCACCGGACGTCTGTCGCGGGCGTCGATGGCACGCACCGTTCAGGCGCTGCGAATCTGTCAACAAAAGCTGAAGCGGAACAAAGTAAAACGGATGCGTCTGATCGCAACCGAGGCCTGCCGCCGCGCCAAGAATTCCCGCGAATTCATCCGACAGGTCAAACGCGAAACCGGACTGACGCTTGAAATCATCCAACCCGAAGAAGAAGCCCGTTTGGCGGTGATCTCCTGCGCCCCGCTGGTGTCCACCAAGACCGAACAGCTGTTGGTTGTCGATATTGGCGGCGGTTCGACCGAGCTGGTCTGGATCGACATTTCGTCCGTCCCTCGCCGTGACCGCCCGGCTGCGATCATGCGTTTGCACAACGGATTTCACACGGTCGACAGCCCTTTTCCGGCTGCAAAAGTTGTAGACTGGATCAGCGTACCGCTGGGTGTTGCCACGTTGCGGGATCAGTTCAATGACGTCGAAAACGACGCCGCTCGCTTTGCATTGATGAGCTGGTTTTTCGAAGAAAACCTGGCCGATTTCGCACCTTACAAAGATGAACAGACCCGCGAAGGTTTTCAGATCGTCGGCACCAGCGGAACTGTCACAACGGTTGCTGCATCGCATCTTGGCCTGAAGCGCTATGACCGGACCAAGGTTGACGGGCTGCGTATGACCAGTGATCAGATTGACAAAGTGATACGCGGGTATTTAGAACTCGGCCCTCATGGGCGCCGCCGGGATCCTCGGATTGGTGAAGACCGGCAGGCCCTGATCATGTCCGGCTCAGCCATTTTGCAGGCATTGTTGCGCTGCTGGCCCACTGATCGCCTTTCCGTGGCAGATCGGGGGCTACGCGAGGGCCTGCTTTATGCACAGATGAGCGCGGACGGGGTACTGGAAGACGGACCGTTCTGATGGCGAAGACACCAACTGGCAAAAACAACTCGGGTCGCGGTCAGCGTGACCTGAAGGTAAAGGTAAAAACCGCACGTGGTCGCAAGCTGAGTTCGACCCGCTGGCTCGAACGACAGCTGAACGATCCCTATGTGAAGCGCGCCCAGACCGAAGGATACCGGGGGCGGGCCGCGTATAAGATCAAGGAGCTAGACGACAAGTTCCGCTTTCTCGTACCCGGAGCACGGGTTGTTGATCTGGGGTGCGCGCCCGGTGGCTGGTGCCAGGTTGCAGTCAAACGCGTAAACGCGCTTGGCGAAAAGTCAGGGAAACGGATCGGAACTGTGCTGGGCATCGACTTGCAGGAAGTCGAACCGGTTGCGGGTGCCGATACTCATGTGCTGGACTTCATGGAGGATGACGCCGACCAGAAGGTCAAGGACTGGCTGGGTGGCAAAGCGGATGTGGTGATGTCAGACATGGCAGCGGCGTCCTCGGGTCACAAGCAGACCGACCATCTTCGGATCATCGCACTGTGTGAAACTGCGGCCCATTTCGCGTTTGACGTGCTGGAAGAAGGTGGCACATTCGTAGCCAAGGTTCTTGCCGGCGGTGCCGAGGGCGATTTGCAAAAACTTCTGAAGCAGAAATTTCAGAAAGTGGCGCATGTAAAACCGCCCGCATCACGTTCGGACAGTTCAGAAAAATTTGTTGTGGCAACCGGGTTTCGCGGCTGAACTTAATCTTCCAATCGGATACGGTTCCCGGTCAGCCGTTGTTCGCGCAGCGACGTCGCGGCCATACCCTGCAACATCAGTGTATCCCCGTGCGAAACATATACAGGCTCGCGATTGCGCAGCTCTTCAATGCGCTGCGCCAGCGTAGCGGGGTTCGTCCCGGTTGCTTTCTGTCTTGTTGAATCCGCGGACATACATCACCTCAAAACAGCAAATCTGAAATGCTGTTAGCGTGAAATTTTGCCGTGAAGTTGGAACAAATCGGGCAAACCTGTGCCGGATCAGGGCCCCAGTTGTTGCAGCAATTGCAGCAAGGCCGGGTCATCGGGCAATCTGCCCAAGGCTTCTCGCAGGGCGATACGTGCGGCTTCCGGGCCGCGATTGATCTGTGCCAGCTGCACCACCATGGGCCACGCTTCGGCGCGCTGAGGATCCAGCGCTACAACCTCGCGAAATGCCCGTTCGGCAGCCGGGGCGTTGCGCAGCGTCAAGGCCATCCCCCCCAGAACCAGATGTGTTTCCGGGGCATCCAGCCTGTTCGAGATCGCCGCCTGCCACTCGGCCATCCCCTCCCCGGCCAGATCCTGTTGCTGAGATGTCAGAGCTTGAAGAGGGATACTCAGAAATTCCTTGGCGGCGGCTATGCGAACGTTGCGAAAAGGATCAGACAAAAGGGGCTCTAACCTTTGCGCACGATCCGTTGGGCTCGCCTGACGCTGCAAGGCTGCTGCATTTGCGCGTATCAGCGGATCGTCTTCCTGCAACAGTGGCGCTGTATACGCGGCAACCTCAAGCGAGCCAAAAGGTTGCAGCAGATACGTTGCTGTTGCCCGCACGATAGCGGGTTGCGAGGGGTCCGTTGCGACAGCAATCAAACCCTCTGGCGTGTTCAAATGGCCATCGGCAGCAGCTTTGAACACCGTGCCATAATGCGGGGCCCGATTGGCTGTGTCAGGAAACCAGCCTTTGATCCGGCTGGCAGCCCAGACCTGATCCTTATTCTGGTGGCAATCAGTGCAGGCATCAGCCCCCAATCCCAAATCCGGTCGCGGCACGCGAAAGCTGTGATCCCGTCGACCGTCCACGCCCATATATGTACGTTCGATCATGTGGCAGCTTTTGCACTGGGCACCCGCGCTATCCGTAACGTGATGATGGTGATTGGGTGTATCGTATACCTGTTTCGCCAGCGTCGGGAAATCAGGGTTTCCGGCCGTGGAATGACATTGGGTACAAATACCGTTGCCTTCGGCCTTCAACTGCGCACTGTGTGGCTCGTGGCAGTTCATGCACCCGACCCCTCGGGCATACATTTTGGATTGCAGGAATGAGCCGTAAACGTAGACCTCATCCAGTATCTGCCCGTCCGGATGATACGAACCGGGCCGCAACACAGCCAGGTTATAGGCATCATGATACGAGGTTCCCGGCAAAGGGTTTCCGTTGCCATGTGCCTCGCGCCGCGAATGACACCCGGCGCATTGCTGGATCTCGGCCTCGGTCTGACCTTTTCCCCAGCTCATCGAAAAGCCTGTATCACTCAGCCCCTCAGTAACGCTCTGCCCTTTGGTCCAATCGATATGAGCTGACCCCGGTCCATGGCAGGCTTCGCAGCCAACACCAATCTCGGCCTGTCGGGAAGAGTATGTTCTGGATTGCGCGTCGTAGTTCTTTTCAAACCCTGTGGCGTGACATTCGGCGCAGCGCGCGTTCCAGTTCTTGTAAGGGCCCGTCCAGTGCAGCCCGTCTTCTGGTGGCAGATCCTGATCGGGGTATAAGTGATACCAGCGCTTCTGCTCGGTATCCCAAACCACATCAAAGCTTTGCAACCGCCCCGGTTCGGTTTCAAACAGATATTGTTGTAGAGGTGCGATTCCAACGACGGAATGCACATCATATGCCGTCGTCGCTCCGTCTTTTTCCGTTACACGAGCTGTGAACCTGTCTGCCTGTTTAGTAAATTCAACCGTCATCCCGTTCTGCACGAACCGGGTTCCATCGAATTCGGCGACCAGATGGCCGTCGCCAACTTCTGTCCAGGCCAAGGCATGATGAGACGAAGCCCATGCCTCGGCCTCGTGCTGATGGCAGTCTGAACACCGATCTGAGCCCACATATTCCAGTGACTGCGCCTGCCCTTCACTTGCGAGGGTCAAACAAGCCGCCAGAATGGCAAATCTCATGCCATATCTCCTGCAGCGGCGTTCCGAAGGTCGATCAATGCGCCGTTGTATTCAGCACCAAGGATCAGCATCGCAGAACACAGATACAGGAAAATCAGCGCAGCCATTGCCCCGGCCAAACCCGCATATGTGGCACTGTAGGTGGCGAACTGACTGATATAGACTGAAAATGCCCATCCGCCAGCTGCCCACAAAACCAATGTCAGTATGACGCCGGGCAGGATCTGGGTCAGGCTGTGCCTGCGGGTTGGCAGAATTAGATGTGCCAGCAGGACAGTGCCTGCCGGAACGGCCACGGTAAACGTCCACCGCAGGCGATCTACGGACAGCCAGTCCGCTACCGGAGCTTCGGTATGCTCTGCCACCAGTTTCGTGTAGACTGGCAAGACCACCTCGACCGTTGCAATAACAAGGATTGCCGAACCGCCAAGGATAACCAGAACCAGACACAAAAGCCGGGTTTTCCAAAAAGGCCAACTGTCCTGATCGTGATAGGCCTGATTCATGGCAGCGCGTACTGCGGCAACCCCATTGGACGCAAAGTAGATTGCAAGCAGACCACCCAGCGTAATCACACCCGACCCCGCCCCGGCCAGAACCGCACGCAGCTCGGCCACGATCGGGTCGGCAACATCCCTGGGCCATGCCCCGAACAGCAGATCAATCAGCTCATCGGTAACATAGTCCTGCGACAATGCCCCTGCCAGCGCCACGGTGAACAACACAAAGGGAAACAGGGCCATCATCAGCGACATGGCGACATGGCTGCTCATGACAGGTCCGTTTTTCCTGACGAACCGGCGAAGTGCCAGCCATAACGCCTGAAGCGGGCGGCCAAATGGGGGAATCGTGGGTTTTGTCATCCTGCAACCCTAACCCGCCGAAATAAAACACAGAACCCGTCATCGGTATCAAAGTGACAAAAGCCGGTCTGCAAACCGCTGACTGCATTGCTAAAACCGGAATGCAGGTGCAGGATTGGGCAAAGCGGGACGATCACTAGCCTGCTTAAGAACAGATAAACAGGATACTGAATGATCCCGGATCAGGAAGATTTCACGGCTCGCCCCAGGCTAAAACTGTCTGTTGTCCGCGACACCTGCATTATCGCGGCGCTGATGGTGCTGGGGCTTTATGCGGGGGCGAACTTCCTGATCCCGCTTGCCATGGCACTGCTGGTCAACGTTCTGATCATTGCGCTGAGCGACCGCGTCGTCGCGCTAACCCACGCTCCAGTCTGGCTGGCAAATATCGCTGGAGTGACCATCGTTCTGGCGGGTTTGTTCATGATCATGTACGTGCTGGGCAGTCAGGCAACGCAGTTTGCACGGTCCGTCAGCACGTACGAAAACCAGTTCGACGGGGCGGTTGAGCGCATAACCGGTCTTGTCGGCAACGACGTCACCACTTTCATCCGCGACAATCTGGTCAGCATCGACATGACCTATGTCGCACGCCTGTTGCTGGGCAGCGCTACGTCCCTACTGAACCAGTTCTTTCTGATCAGCCTCTATGTCGCGTTCCTGATGGCCGAGCGTCTGGCCTTTCGCAAGAAAATTCAACTTGCGGCTGGCGACCCCCAAACCGGCGCTGATTTTGCGACCATGCTTGATGCCATATCGATCAGCCTGCAACGATATGTTGGGGTAAAGACCCTGATCAGCCTGATCACAGCGGGCATCAGTTATTTTGTATTCAGGGCCCTTGGTTTGGAATATGCGGAAACCTGGGCCGTTTTGACCTTTGCTTTGAACTTCATTCCTTCGATCGGGTCGATCATAGCGGTGTTTTTTCCGGCCATGATCGCGCTTGTTCAGTTTGATACGATCGTTCCGTTTCTGATCATCTTGTTTGGGTGCGGCACCCTTCAATTCCTGATCGGTAACTTCCTTGATCCGGCCATGCTGGGCCGCTCGCTGAACATGTCGACATTCCTTGTCATTCTGGCGCTGACATTCTGGACAACTGTCTGGGGCCTGATCGGCGCTTTCCTGAGCGTGCCACTGACGGTCTGTACTCTGATCGTGTTCAGCCACATCCCTGCTTTACGCCCGGTCGCGATCCTGATGTCTCTGGACGGCCAATTGGGCGAGGAGGACGGTCAGGCGCGTGCTAATAACTGAACTGCGGCGTGGCGTAGGCTTAAGTTCGTCGGGTGCCGTACACAGCCGCCAGCCTGTCCGCGTATGTTGGACCGCATACCGGTGTCACGACCCGAAACCTCAGGTCTGACAACTGGCTATCAATGCGCCCCGATCCAGCAGTCGAACCCGGCCATACCCCAGTTCGATTAACCCCAAATCCACAAGCCGGTGAAGGTTCCTGTGCAAAGTCGGTTGCGATACAGCAATCATCGCCGCCAGATCGTCCTGGGAAACATCAATCCATCCATCGGTTTTCGAGGTCCCTTCGTCCAAGTGAAGCAACCTCAAGACCAGCCGCTTTTCCGTTCCCGTCACAGCCAGATTTGCCATGATGCGCAAAGCGGTCCGCATATTCTCATACGTCAACGCATAGAAATCCCGGATGTAGTCAGGATTGTTCTGAATCAACCGCGAGATGCTTAAATTTGGGAAAAACAAGGCTTGAGTGGCTTGCGTCGTGATAACACTGACCAGACGCAGCGCACCTGCAAACAAAGCCAGATCGCCGATCCAGAACCCAGCGCCGTCGCGGTGAAGCACAAACTCCTGACCATCATCCGCTGGGGCCGTTATCTGCACACCACCGCTGAGAATCGCGTAGATACCATTTGCCGGATCACCATAGTGATACAGCGTCTCTCCCGCCTCTACCGATTTCGGTATGCCAAGGGCTGCCAAATCGGCCTGAAACTCTGACGAGCGTTCACTGAACCATCCGGTGTTTCGTAATAGCTTCAGATTATTCATTTTGTCTCACATTTGTACTTTGCGATATAATCATATGATGAGTTTCCGACGCAAGAAGTAACCTATGCTAATGGTGTTCGATTCCTGCTACCAAAGATTTTCAATATGGGAATCAACACTTTGCTGCCGCGTTGTTCATGCATTTGAACGCCGGGTGATTTATTTCCTTTGGGGTCGCCAAGATCCTCTCAGATCAGGAGCAAACCATGTTACCTCCACGTTCGCTATCCGGCACCTGGCGCAGTAACTTGCGCCGACTTGCCGTGGTAACCGCCACGTTGACACTGGCCATACCCGCCTGGGCGCAGAACCAGAAACCGAATATCCTTGTGATCTGGGGCGACGATGTTGGTCAGTCCAACATCTCGGCCTACACGCGGGGGTTGATGGGGTATCAGACACCCAATATCGACCGTATCGCCGAAGAAGGTATGATGTTCACGGATTACTACGGTGAACAGTCGTGCACGGCTGGGCGATCATCTTTCATCATGGGGCAATCCGTTTTCCGCACGGGCCTGTCCAAAGTTGGCCTGCCGGGCGCTGAGGAAGGCATGCAGATCGAAGACCCGACCATTGCGGGCCTTCTGAAAGCGGAAGGCTACGCCACGGGTCAGTTCGGAAAAAACCACCTGGGCGACCGGGATGAACATCTGCCGACAAACCACGGTTTTGACGAATTTTTTGGCAACCTCTACCATCTCAACGCCGAGGAAGAGCCGGAAAACATCGACTATCCCAATGATGCTGTTCTGCCCGATGGCAGAACCTTCCGACAAGCTTTTGGCCCGCGCGGTGTAATCAAGTCGACAGCGGGTGGTGAGATCGAGGATACCGGCCCGCTGACCAAGAAGCGTATGGAAACGGTCGACGATGAAACCGCGGCGGCTGCGATTGAATTCATCCGCAAACAAGAGGAAAGCGGCACGCCGTGGTTCGTCTGGTGGTCAGGCACCCGGATGCATTTCCGCACGCATGTTTCCGAAGAGAAATGGGCAAAGGCCAATGAAATCGTCGGCAAGCAGGTAGATGAGTATACGGCTGGCATGATCGAACATGATATGCATATTGGCGACTTCCTGACTGCGCTGGATGAGCTGGGCATCGCCGACAAGACCATCGTGTTTTACTCGACCGACAATGGTCCGCACATGAATACCTGGCCAGATGCTGCGATGACCCCGTTCTGGGGTGAAAAGAATACCCAATGGGAGGGCGCATGGCGCGTACCTGCCATGGTTCGGTGGCCCGGCAAGATTACCGAAGGTGCTGTGTCGAACGAGATCGTGCATCATATGGATTGGTTACCGACATTCCTGGCTGCAGCTGGCAACGAAACCGTGAAAGAAGATCTTCTGGAAGGTGTCACCGTGGCCGAAGTTGGCGGCGGGCGCGACTATCGCGTGCATCTGGATGGCTACAACATCTTGCCGTTGCTGACCGGCGAAACAGACAAGAGTCCGCGCAGGGAAATCTTCTATTTCACGGACGATGGTGACCTTGCGGCACTGCGCTTCGGTGATTGGAAAATCACCTTCCTGGAACAGAAGGCATGGGCAACTTTGCGCGCCTGGATGGAGCCACTGACCCCTCTGCGCGTGCCATTGATCACCAACCTGCGACGCGACCCGTACGAGCGTGGCTACCGCACATCGAACACCTACTATGACTGGATGCTCGACCGTGCCTACATGCTGGTACCTGCGCAGGCCTATGTCGCGCAGTTCCTTGAAACCTTCAAGGAATACCCACCCCGACAGGAAGCGGCGAGCTTCAGCCTCGACAAGGTGATGGAGAAGTTGACGTCACCTCCGGGCGCACCGTGAACCTGACTGTTTGATCCAAGACACAGCAAAGCCGGAGTCCCGATACCGGGGCCCCGGCCCTTCTCATTAGCGGTTGAAAATTGAGGAATAATCCGTGCGTCTATTTTTGATATTGTGCAGTGTGCTAGGAGCGACGGTCGCCATCGCTGACCCCTTGCCCTCATGGAACAATCTAGAATCCAAAGCGAAAATCGTTTCGTTTGTTGACGATGTAACCGACCCTGCCTCAATGCGTTACGTGACGCCGGATAACCGGATCGCCGTATTCGACAATGACGGAACGCTTTGGGCCGAACAGCCGGTGTATTTCCAGTTCCTTTTCGCCATGGATCGTCTGGCCGATCTGGCCAAGCGGGACCCGTCGATCCTGACAACTCCTGCTCTGGAAGCTGCTGCAAAGGGTGATCTAGCGACCGTTCTTGAAGGCGGGCATGAGGCGCTGATCGAAGTTGTCAACGCATCGCATTCTGGCACCAGCGTCGAAGACTTTCAGGCAGCTGTTGCGCAGTGGCTGGAAACCGAACGCCACCCGGGCACCGGCCTTCGTTATGACCAGATGACCTATCAGCCGATGGTCGAGTTGCTGCGTTATCTACGTGACGAAGGTTTCAAGACCTACATCGTATCCGGCGGCGGCATACATTTCATGCGCGTCTTTGCCGAGGATGCATATGGTATCCCGCCGGAACAGATATTGGGGAGCTATGCAGACAGCACCTATAAGGTGATCGACGGCAACCCGACGATCATCAAGGCACCGGGGCTAGCCTTCATCGACGACAAGGAAGGCAAGCCGATCAATATCGAACGCACGATTGGCAGACGCCCTATTCTGGCCACAGGCAACTCGGACGGAGATTTCGCTATGCTGGATTGGACAACGTCGGGTGATGGTCCGCGTTTGGGAATTCTGATCCACCACACGGACGCCGAACGCGAATGGGCTTATGACCGCGAAAGCCCGATCGGAAAGCTTGCGGGTGGGCTGGATCAGGGTTCTGACAAGGGATGGATCATTGTCGATATGGCGCAAGACTGGTCACGCATCTACACTGGGGCAAACTAAACGGCCCGAAAGACGTAAGACCCCATGTGGACAGCGCTGGTATCTATCTTTGTATTCACGTTGTACGTGGCTGCATTTGTGTTTTCGATCCGAGCGGCACAAACCGCGCGGACACCGCAAGGTGCCGTTGGTTGGGTGGTCTTTTTGGTTTCAGCACCTTTCCTAGCGGTGCCGTTGTATCTTTTTCTGGGACACCATCGCTTTCACGGATATCGCATCGCGCGCCAGAAAAGTGAGCGGGTTGTTGAAGGGATCAAAACCTTTGCCGATTACTCAAGGCCCGATCCCTCCTCAATGTCCATCAATCCGCGCCCGTTCGAGTTTCTGGCGCATCTTCCTGTGTCCAGCGGAAACGGTGCCCGGCTACTGGTTGACGGGCAAGCCACATTCGACGCCATTTTCGACGCCATCGACAAGGCCAAGAACTATATCCTCATTCAGTTCTACATCATCAGAGACGACGCACTGGGCCGCAAACTGCAATCCAAGCTGATCGAGGCGACGAAACGTGGGGTTCACGTCCGTTTCATGACCGATGCAGTCGGCAGTTACGGATTGCCGCGCGCGTATCTGGATACCATGCGTGAAGCCGGAATTGATGTAGCCGACCCGCGTCAGCAACGCGGCCCGAATTTCCGGTTTCAGCTGAATTACCGAAACCATCGTAAAACTGTCATTATCGATGGCGAGACAGGCTTTATCGGTGGTCACAATGTTGGCGAGGAATATCTGGGCAAACATCCGCATTTCGGTCATTGGCGCGACACTCACATAATGATGTCCGGTCATGTCGTCCGGCAATTGCAGCTTATCTTCACTGAAGATTGGCATTGGGCGCATAACGAAGACCTGATTGATGAACTTGACTGGGCGGGCAGTGAATCCGAACAGAACATGAATGCCCTGCTGGTCGCGACCGGACCCGGAGACGAAACCGAAACTGGCGCCATGATGTTTTTTGCAGCAATCGCCGAGGCAAAAGAACGGTTGTGGATTGCGTCGCCTTACTTCGTACCCGACATCGATGTCATGACAGCGCTGCAACATGCCGCGATGCGCGGTGTGGATGTGCGCATCCTTGTTCCTGACATGATCGACCATCGCCTGCCATGGCTGGCCGCGTTTGCCTATTTCGATGAAATCCGCGACTGTGGCGTGCGCGTATTCCGCTATACCGGCGGGTTCATGCATCAAAAGGCGTTCGTTGTCGACGATACGCTGGCCGCTGTTGGAACAACAAACCTCGACAACCGATCCTTCCGCCTCAACTTCGAAGCAATGGCGCTGTTCTTTGATGCCCGGGCTGCACAGGCCGTCGACCAGATGCTACAAGAAGATTTCGAAACCAGTTTCGAATTGACCCGTAGGTTGCGTCAACAACCGGCCCACATCCGCTTTGGTGCGCCGCTGGCACGGTTGTTTGCACCGATCCTTTAGGAAAAGAACTTCTCCTGAAAAACGCGGGTCATCAATGCGACCAGATACGCGGTCGACAATCCAAACGCCAACAGCCCGGTGACCGAAGCAAACGAGCCGAAAATGCGCAGCCCTTCACCCAAAACGATGTCGCCGTATCCGAGCGTCGTAAACGTCACCAATGAGAAATAGATGGCCGAGTTCCAGTCCGGCAGAACATTTAGCAACACCCAGACGATAGCCCAGATCCAGACCTGAATGGTGTGCGTTGCGATAATGAAGCCCAAGGCAACGGCAATCGGCCCCGCGGTTGCCACAAACACCCCGCGTGTGACCCATTTTTTGTCCATCTTGATTATGGACATCGTGCACCAGGTCAGAAAGAGAATCTCGATCAGGATGCAAATACCCAGAAAGGTACTGCCCCAAACGATCTGATGCAGCAACGTCATGTATTTACACCCTGATTTTCGGCCACGAACTGTCAGGGCACAATGACCTTTCAAAACGCAAGGCACAACCCCGCCACCGGATAAGGTAGCCTGCGGCGAAAGGAACCGGTGAAAGGTCTGCACTGGACAGTTGGGAAGTCTGGCGCACATCCTGTGCAAAAAGGGCGCTTCATGCTGTTGATCATCGACCGAGTTCAAAAGACTTATCCCGGCGGGCGGCCCGTTTTGCGCGACGTGTCTCTGACACTGGATCAGGGACAAACGCTTGCTCTGACCGGTGAAAGCGGCAGCGGTAAGAGCACCTTGCTGAATCTGGCCGCCGCCCTGGACAGTTTCGACAGAGGCGAGATTACGCTGGATGGCACGCCCCTGTCCCCTTTGGATGATGCGGGCCGGGCCGGGTTGCGGCGCAGAAAGGTTTCGCTTGTGTTCCAGCAGTTCAACCTGATCCCATCGCTGACCGTGGGGCAAAACCTGTCCTTTCATGCCCGCCTTGCAGGTACCGAAAATGCCCAATGGTCCGGGCAATTGGCAGACCGGCTTGGGCTTTCGGATCTGCTGGACCGCTACCCCGAAAGCTTGTCGGGCGGCCAGCAGCAGCGGGTGGCCATAGGACGGGCCATGGCCGCGCGCCCGAAACTGTTGCTGGCGGACGAGCCGACAGGCAATCTTGACGAAACCGCCAGCGCCAAAGTGCTGGACCTGATGCTGTCACTTGTGGCTGATACTGGTGCAGCTTTGCTGCTGGTGACGCATTCCCCGCAAATCGCGGCCCGTCTGGACACGCACCTACGCCTGAGCGGCGGGCGCATCCAATGACATTGGCCGTCGTCCAGGCCCTGCTGTCCCATTGGCGGGTGCATTGGTTGCAACTGGCAACGCTGCTGATCGGTATCGCCCTGGCAACTGGTTTGTGGTCCGCTGTACAGGCCATCAATGCCGAGGCCCGCGCCAGCTATTCCCGTGCCAACGCCCAACTGGCACTTGGGCAGTTTGACGAATTGCACGATCCAGCCGGTTTCATAGCCATGTCCCGTTATGTCGACCTGCGTCGCGCGGGGTGGCAGGTGGCCGCCGTACTGGAAGGCCCTTATCGGGTCGCCGGACGTACGTTGCGTTTGATGGGCGTGGATATGGTGGCCTATCCCGCCCTGCCCGCAATTACCGAGGCCCAGCAAAGCGGTGCGCCGCCCGAACCGGCGGACATATTGACTGCTCCGGGTCGCCTGCTGGTTTCGACAGAATTGGAGCCCTTGTTGCGCGATCAGGACACTCTGCCCCCGGTTCTCAGTACTTCTGCGCTGCCGCCGGATGTGATCCTGACGGATATCGGCGTTGCCGAACGTCTTCTGAATCAGCCCGGTGCAATCTCGCGGCTCATTATTCTGCCCGATCAGCCGCGCGGGCTTCAGTCCCTAACCACGATCACGCCTGAGCTGGAACGTATCAGCCCTTCACAAAAGATCGACACTGCTCGGCTGACCGACAGTTTTCATTTGAACCTGTCAGCCTTTGGATTGCTGTCCTTTGCGGTCGGCCTTTTTATCGTGAACGGCACGGTCGGGCTGGCCTTTGCACAACGCAGAGGCATCATCCGTTCGCTGCGGGCACTGGGTGTCTCGATGCGATTACTGGTCTGGCTGATCCTTGCTGAACTGACTTTTCTGGCCCTGATCGGTGGGCTCGTCGGGTTGCTTTTGGGCTTCTTTCTGGCCGGAGCACTTCTACCCGATGTCGCGGCCACGTTGCGTGGCCTTTACGACGCACCAGTAACAGGGCAACTGACGCTGCAATTGCAGTGGGTTTTGGCAGGGATCGCCATGGCAGTCTTCGGCACATTGCTGGCCAGCGGCCACGCATTATGGCGCCTGTCGCGCATGCCCCTGCTGGCAAGTCCGGGCGTTCAAGCGTGGCGGGGCGACCCCCGCGCGCGCCATCTTGCAGCGGCATTGGGATTGGTCATGATCCTGGGTGGCGTTTTGGCTTATGTCAGTTTCGGGGGGCTGATCGCCGGGTTTGCCCTGTTGGCTGGCTTGCTGACCGGTGCAGCGCTGCTGCTGCCTGCGCTTTTGTCTGTAATGCTTTCACTCTGCGCCCGCGCGGCGCGGGGCCCTGTTACGCAATGGGTCTGGGCAGATATGCGGGCACAACTGCCCGGGTTGTCACTTGCCCTGATGGCCCTGTTACTGGCTTTGGCAGCGAATGTCGGCGTAGGCACGATGGTGTCCAGCTTCCGGCTGACATTCGTCGGGTGGCTTGACCAGCGCCTGACGTCAGAACTCTACCTGACTGCCAGCGACGACGATCAGGGGCAGGAGATTACCGACTGGCTGCGCCCTCAGGTCGAAGCTATTCTGCCAATCCGAAATGTGGAATTGTCGCACGAGACGGGGCCTTTGTTTCTTTACGGTGTAGTAGATGATCCGGTCTATCGGCAGAACTGGCCAGTGATCACCTCAAGCCCGAATGCATGGGATGACGTCATGGCCGGACGTGCGGTTCTGATCAACGAGCAACTGGCGCGACGTGCCGATCTCTGGCCCGGCGGTGCTTTGGCCTTATCGCCGGACCACATCCTGACCATCGCCGGGGTCTATTCGGATTATGGGAATCCGACCGGGCAAGCCATGGTCTCGATGGACCAACTGAACCGGATCGCTCCGGGTACGGAGGCCCGCCGCTTTGGCATTCGTCTAAACCCCGAAAACGCAACCGAAATGGCGCAAACCTTAAGGGAACGGTTCAACCTTCCACGTCAGGCTGTCGTACAGCAAGCTGCAATGAAGGCGCAGTCGCTGTCGATATTTGAGAAGACTTTTGTCGTGACCTCGGCCTTGAATGTGCTGACCCTCGGCGTGGCGGGATTTGCCATTCTCACCAGTCTGCTGACCCTGTGGACCCAGCGCCTGCCACAGATCGCACCGGTCTGGGCGCTGGGGCTGAACAGGGCGCAACTTGCAGGGCTGGAACTGTTGCGCAGCCTATTGCTGGCGGCATTGACCGCCTGTCTGGCGTTGCCACTTGGGCTTGTTCTGGCATGGGTTCTGCTGACGGTGATCAACGTTCAGGCTTTTGGTTGGCGCCTGCCGATGTTCGTCTTCCCCTGGGATTGGCTGTGGCTGTTTCTACTGACCCTTCTTGCTGCCCTGCTTGCCGCCGCCCTGCCCGCGCTACGGATGCTGCGCCTGCCACCCGCCGATCTGCTGAAAGTGTTCGCCAATGAACGTTAGGACCCTACTAATCCTGCTTATGTGGCTCTACCCGATACCGCTTTGGGCGCAGGGCTATGCAGGTCTAGGCGGAACCGCTGAAGGTTTTGAAGTGCCGGCAGCCGGGTTTGAATTTGATTTCCCAAAGGATCACGGCCCCCACCCGGCCTACCGCATCGAATGGTGGTATCTGACCGCCAATCTCCAAGGGGACGACGGCCTGGACTATGGCATTCAATGGACCCTGTTCCGGTCAGCCCTGAAACCCTATGACAGCGACGGGTGGCAAAGTCCGCAACTTTGGATGGGTCATGCTGCTGTCACGACCCCCAAGGATCATTTTTTTACCGAGCGATTGTCACGCGGGGGGATTGGCCAGGCCGGTGTAACCGCACAACCGTTTGAGGCCTGGATTGATGAATGGCGCATGGCCGGATCGGATTTGGACAGCCTGTCACTGACGGCCAATGGTGATGAATTCGGCTATGATCTTTCACTGACTGCGCAAGGGCCATTGGTATTTCACGGCGACGCGGGCTATTCGGTTAAATCCGCCGATAGACAGGCAAGTTACTATTACTCGCAGCCCTTTTACACAGTCGAAGGCGTGCTGCATTTGCCGGATGGCGAGGTGCAGGTAACCGGTCAGGGGTGGCTGGATCGGGAATGGTCCTCACAACCCTTGGCGGCGGATCAGAGGGGCTGGGATTGGTTCTCGCTCAGTTTTGAGGGAGGCGATAAGCTGATGGCTTTTCGCCTGCGCGGGGATCGAGGCGATTTCACCTCGGCCACCTGGATCAATTCTGACGGCAGTACTGAGGCCATCCCCAACGGTACAATCGGCCTTTTGCCGCTGAGTACCGACGAGGTTGCCGGACGCAATATCCCGACACACTGGCAAGTCGACCTAGCGGATCGGGGCATAGATATTCAGGTCTCAGCCCTGACACCTGATGCGTGGATGGGTACCAGTTTCGAATACTGGGAAGGCCCTGTCACCGTAAACGGCAGCCATAAAGGCGTTGGCTATCTTGAGATGACAGGTTACTGAACCAACCCGACTTTTCTCTACGACCGGCGACGCGATCTTTTGCGCGCTGGAAAATCAGTCAGCGAACCACATAAACTGAGACGTTGGAATGCCGCACCACACGTGCTGCATTCGGACCAAGCAGATAGTCTTTGAAATCCGGCCTATGCGCGCCGATCACAATCAGGTCGGAACCGGCACTTTCGGCGGTTTTCAGGATCTCCTGATAGGCTGTGCCTGTCGCGACTACATGGCGGATGCTTTCATTGCGCTCTGCCCCCAATGCCGAAATGCACAGCGCCGTCAGTTTGGCTCGCGCCTCGGCCAACGCCTTGTCGTGAAAACCTGATTCAAAAAACCCGGACACCCAGCTTTCCCCGAAATCGGGCAGCACAGTCACGACATCCAACTGTGCCCCTTCCAGATCCGCGAAAGCAGCGGCTTTTTGCAGGACCGGAGCATCAATCTCGCCATTGCTGATATCAATGGCACACAGAACAGAACGTGTCATGCGGGCACCCCTTGTCTGGCGGCACGGCCGCGTTGCAGGAACGCGATAAGACCCAAGAGGATCATCGCTGGGATATACACCAGCTGCTTGGGCAGCTGGTCGGACGGCAAGCTGACCGACGTCAGGCGTACGGGTTCATCGCCATAGTAGTCAAAGATGGCCAGATCGTCGGCCACCGGCGCGCCGAACAGCGGCTCGTCAAGCTTGACCAGCCCGTCCTCGGGAAACAGCAGCAGGCCCATCGCCTCGACCCGTGCGGCCCCCCCTTCCTCGTCGCCCACAGTGACAACAACGGTTGTGTCCACCATTTCAAGCGTATCGTAATCGGGGCCTGCGACCACTAGGCGGACATCCGTTCCCGGCGGTGTCTGACCAATGGTCTCTTCAAATGCAGCGGGTTCAACCGATTCGAACGGAGGCGAGATACGATCCATGAAAAAGTCTGGTCGGAACAGGGCAAACGCCACCAGAACCAGGGCAACACTTTCATATATACGGCTGCGGGCCAGGAAATACCCCATCGTGCCCGCCGTGAAGACCAGAATCGCTATGGTCGCGAAAATTGCCACCGTAATTCCTTCGAACCATGTTACGTCAATCAACAGAAGATCGGTGTTGAAGATGAACACAAAAGGCAGTGCCACGGTGCGCAGGCTGTAGAAGAATGCTGTGAAGCCGGTTTTGATTGCATCACCGCCTGATACAGCGGCAGCGGCGAAACTGGCCAGACCCACCGGTGGCGTCACATCCGCCATGATCCCGAAGTAGAAGACGAACAGGTGCACGGCAATCAACGGCACGATAAGTCCGCTCTGCGCCCCCAGTTCAACGACCACTCCGGCCATCAACGAGCTGACAACGATATAATTCGCCGTGGTCGGCAGGCCCATGCCCAGAATCAGGCTCAGCAGGCCAACCATGATCAGCATCAGGATAAGATTGCCGCCCGACAGGAACTCGACCAGATCAGCCATAACCTGACCAACACCCGTCAAGGTCACGGTACCCACGATCACGCCCGCAGTTGCAGTTGCCAGTGCGATACCGATCATGTTCCGCGCGCCGTCAATCAGACCTTGCCACAGGTCAGCGACACCGTCGACGAAGGTACTGATTAAATTGCTCTGCCCCCGGAAAAGCGCCTTGAGCGGTTTCTGCGTCAGCAGGATTACGAACAGCAATGCGGTTGCCCAGAAGGCCGACAGCCCCGGTGATTTTTGTTCGATCATCAGGAAGTAAACCAGAACGACGATCGGCAGCAGGTGGTGCAAACCTGCCTTGTAGATATCTGCGACAACCGGCAGCGTGACTTCCTTTGCATTCGGATCGTCAGGCTCAAGGTCCGGCACTTGTGCCGCCAGAAAAAGCAATCCGACGTAAACCGCGCAGACGATCAGGCTCAGCACAAAGCCCGCCGCGGACGGAATCCAGCTTGTTACAGCATCAACCGGGAATTGCGAGCCATAGCAAAGCCCAGCAAACACCAGGAAGAAGGCCAGCATACCCACAACGGTTCGCGCCAGATGCACGTCTCGGTCACCCAAGGTTGGCATGTTCCGCTTCACCGCTTCCAAATGCACAATATAGACCAGTGCGATGTAAGAAATCGCCGCTGGCAGGAAGGCGTGGGTGATCACCTCGACATATGAGATGCCCACATATTCCACCATCAGGAACGCCGCAGCACCCATTACAGGCGGCATGATCTGACCGTTCACGGAACTTGCAACTTCGACCGACCCCGCCTGTTCGCTGGAAAAGCCAACGCGCTTCATCAACGGAATGGTGAACGTACCGGTGGTAACAACGTTTGCAATCGACGAACCCGAGATCAGGCCAGTTGCCGCAGACCCCACAACGGCCGCCTTGGCAGGGCCGCCCCGCAGGTGACCCAGAGCGCCAAAGGCCATTTTTATGAAGTAGTTCCCTGCCCCAGCCTTATCGAGTAGCGCGCCAAACAGCACGAACAGGAATACGAATTTCGTAGAAACACCCAGCGCGATGCCAAACACGCCTTCGGACGTGATCCACATATGGCTCATGGCCTTTTTCAGGCTCGCACCTTTCCACTGGATCACTTCGGGGACCCAGGAAGACGATCCAAAGAACACATAGGCCAGGAAAACCGTGGCTATGATCGCCATTGCCGGACCAAGTGCGCGGCGCGCGGCCTCAAACAGCAACAGCAGCCCCAACAAAGCCACCCATTTGTCGATGTCATCGGCCAGCAGGCCATTATTGACCAGTTTCTCATAGAAGATGTAGCCGTACAGCGCGATACCCGCGCCCAAAACGCCCATGACCCAGTCCTGAACAGGGACATAATTGCGCGGGCTGGATTTCAGCGCGGGATAGGCCGCAAACGCCAGAAAGATCGCAAAGGCCAGATGGATCTGGCGTGAATTATTCACCACGCTTCCGGGCAGCAGGTAATTCGACAAGGGAGAGGCCAGAACGATCTGATATACCGACCACAAAACGGCAACAATCGCCAGAAACAGCCCCACATTTCCAGCGGGATTTCGCGCCCCTGCATCGGATGAGGCGACAAGGTCCTGAAGCTCTTCTTCCGAGAGTGGGCGATTGCCCTGTGTATCGGAACTCATGTGAAATCTCCCCGTCCTGCGGCCTTGGATTCTTTGGCCCTCTTGTCCCCGGTTTATCCCGGATGTGAACCGGGGCGCCGCAAAAGGACGCCCCGTGTAAAGTCTGGCTTACTGAATCCAGCCTTTTTCTTTGTAGTACTTTTCGGCGCCCGGATGCAGCGGAGCGGACAGGCCGTCCGAAATCATCTCCTCGGGCTTGAGATTTGCAAATGCCGGGTGCAGCTTTTTGAAGTCTTCGAAGTTCTCAAAGACCGAGCTTACAACCGCATAGACAGCATCGTCCGACACATCCGCCGAAGTCACGAAGGTCGCGCCCACGCCAAAGGTGGTGGTGTCATTGTCCGAACCCCGGTACATGCCACCCGGGATAGTCGCAGTGCGGTAGTATGAGTTGTTGTCGATCAGACCCTGAATCGCATCACCGGTGACGTTCACTAGAACAGAATCGCAGGCTGTCGTAGCTTCCTGAATCGAACCCGACGGGTGACCCACGGTGTAAATCATCGCATCCAGTTGGTTGTCACAAAGCGCAGCCGACTGCTCAGCCGCTTTCAGCTCGGACGCCAATTCGAAATCATCGACGGTCCAGCCCAACGCTTCCAGAACCACATCCATGGTGCCACGTTGGCCAGAACCCGGGTTACCGATGTTCACGCGCTTGCCCTTGAGGTCTTCAAAGCTGGAAATACCGGCATCCGCGCGGGCCACAACGGTGAAGGGCTCGGGGTGGACCGAGAACACCGCACGTAGCTTTTCGAAGGGACCTGCCTCTTCAAATTTCGAGGTGCCGTTATACGCGTGATACTGCCAGTCGGACTGGGCAACACCGAATTCCAGCTCGCCTTCGCGAATGGTGTTGATGTTGTAGACCGAGCCACCGGTCGATTCGACCGAGCAGCGCACACCGTGTTCTTTCCGACCCTTGTTCACCAGACGGCAGATCGCGCCACCTGTCGGATAATAAACACCGGTCACGCCGCCGGTACCAATTGTAATGAACTCTTCGGCATAGGCCGCCGGAGCCAACATGGCTGCGGTTACAAACGCGCCGAGGCTCAATTTTCTGCTGTTTTTCATTTCAGAACTCCCACATTTTTTGTCTGGCAGTTGGAATTCAAATCAATCACCCTGCTCATGAATCCGTGCCGATAAAAAAATCGGCCCGCTTCACAGCAGATGCAACCTGTTGAATTTTCCAGTTTCTCCCAACCCCCTTGAGGGTTCATCCAGATACATTCAATGTCAAGGCCAGCGCCAGCCTGACTTGCTCCATTCCGCATATATGAGCGTAAGTTTTGAATTTTCCCCTCTGGCACACAGGAAAACCCGCCCGATCAGTCTTCCGGAACTTTACTGTCCTTTTCTGTTCAGGTCGGTTCGACAGCAGGACGTATACGGTGCCCCTGTATTAGCATGAGACTGATAACAGAGGACTGAAAAGAACGAGACCAGATCGAAAAGTGAGAGTTAAGTGTGCGAGCACGCAATAAGCCCGAAAAGAAAAAACAGGAAGCAGGTTCCCCTAACCCCCTGTTTTTACTTTGGTACCCAAGGCCGGACTCGAACCGGCACGGTATCACTACCGGGGGATTTTGAATCCCCTGCGTCTACCATTCCGCCACTTGGGCCACGGACACTGGATTAGCGCCCATCCGAGGGAAGGTCCAGAGGCAAAAATCATCCAATAATCCATTTGTTTCGACCGCGATGGTTGACGGGCCGTCAGGTGCGTGGTTTGGCTTTCCGGGGCCGAGAACGGGATTTGAGTGCTTAATGTTGCGATCACTTTATGACTGGACAATTCGTCTGGCGGAACACCCTCATGCGCTGTGGGCGCTGGCTGTTGTGGCCTTTGTCGAAAGTTCGTTCTTTCCGATTCCCCCCGACGTTCTGATGATTCCGATGATCCTGGCGCGCCCGTCGCGCGCCTGGCTGATTGCAACTGTTGCTCTGGTGGCTTCGGTTCTGGGCGGGATGCTGGGCTATGCGATTGGTGCGTTTTTCTATGAAAGTCTGGGGCAGCCCATTCTTGAATCCATGGGCAAGGCCCATGCGATGGAAGAATTCAACACACGCTTCAACGATTTCGGGTTCTGGGCGGTCCTGGCCGCCGGAGTGACGCCTTTCCCGTACAAGGTCATCACCATCATGTCCGGCTGGACAGGAATGCCGCTTGGGACATTCATCGCAACGTCGATACTGGCACGTGCGCTCAGATTCTTCCTTGTTGCGGCCCTGCTTTGGGGCTTTGGCGAGCCGATCCGTGAATTTATTGAAAAACGCTTGGGGCTGATGTTCACCTTGTTCATCGTCCTCCTGTTCGGCGGCTTCCTGGTGGTGAAATACCTATGACGAGACGTTCACAACTTATCGCACTGGCAAGTCTTGGGTCCCTGGCCCTTCTGCTGGCAGCTTTTGGCTTTCAATATCTGGGCGGCCTTGCCCCCTGTAAAATGTGTATCTGGCAGCGCTACCCGCATGGGGTCGCAATCGCGATTGGCGTTTTGGCGCTGGCCTTGCCAAGACTGAGCATCCTGCCACTATGTGGCGCGATGGCAGCGGCTGTCACTTCGGGTATTGGGTTTTACCACGCCGGCGTTGAACAAGGATGGTGGGAAGGTCCGACCAGTTGCACATCCGGCAGCATCAGTGGGATGTCGAATGACGACCTGTTCGACCAGATTATGTCAGCGCCTTTGGTTCGCTGCGACGATATCCCGTGGGAAATGTTCAATATCTCGATGGCCGGATGGAATGCCATTGCCTCGGCTGTTCTGGTACTGATCTGGCTCGCGGCGTGGCGCGCAAGCAAGGCCTAGAATTCGTCCAGCTCAGCATCCCAATACAGAAAATCGATCCAGCTTTCGTGTAAGTGATTGGGCGGAAACTTCCGACCAACATTGCGCAGTGCTTCGGCGTCAGGCTGACGGGGCGGCTTTCGCAGGCTCATTCCTGCCTGACGCAGCGATTTCGACCCTTTGCGCAGGTTGCACGGGCTGCACGCCGCCACAACGTTCTGCCAACTGGTCACCCCACCGGCGGCGCGTGGCACCACATGATCAAAGGTCAAATCACCGCGGCTGCCACAGTACTGGCACCGGAACTCGTCCCTCAGAAATAAATTAAAGCGCGTGAAGGCCACGCGCTTTCTGGGTTTTACATAGTCTTTCAGAACAACGACCGAAGGTATTCGGATCTGAGTACTTGGGCTGCGAACCACTTCGTCGTATTCGGCCACGATGTCGACGCGATCCAGCCAGGCGGCCTTGATCGCTTCCTGCCAGGGCCACAGGGACAACGGGTAATAAGACAGGGGGCGATAATCGGCGTTCAAAACCAATGCCGGATGATGCTTCAGCGCACCAGGCTCCCTGACAAATTCGGTCCTGAAGTCTCCGTCCATATCAGAATCGCTCCTCGCTCTGCTCTGCCCGTTTTTGACATCAGAGCGGGGAACACCCGCCCCGGCCTTAGTATAACTATATATCGTGTTAATACTCTGACAAGCCCTGATTTTCCACAATATGTCGCAAACTGGGTAATGCGAATCCGTAACAGGCGCATGACAGTTATCCACAGCTTGCGCGGGACGCACTCTTCGGGGTATGCGCGGGTCATGTCCTGGTTCATTCGCTTCAACAAACCTTATGATGTGCTGCCGCAGTTCACCGACCGCGACAATGGGGATACTCCGCGCAGTACACTGTCCGATTTCATCGATCTGCCCGGGGTTTATCCCGCCGGTCGGTTGGATCGTGACAGCGAAGGTTTGATGCTGCTGACTGACCACGGCAAGTTGCAGGCGCAGATCTCGGACCCCAAGCACAAGATGGCAAAAACCTATTGGGTTCAGGTCGAAGGCATCCCGGACGAAACCGCCCTGAAAGCGCTGCGAAACGGCGTCGAGTTGAAAGACGGCCTGACCCGTCCGGCGAAGGTGCGCCAGATCGACGAGCCAGACGACCTGTGGCCCCGCACCCCACCAATCCGCGAACGCGAGACTGTACCAGACAGTTGGATAGAACTGTCCATACGCGAGGGCAAAAACCGTCAGGTGCGTCGAATGACGGCCGCCGTGGGCCTGCCGACCCTGCGCCTGATCCGTTATCGAATCGGAGACTGGACTCTGGACGATCTGGAACCGGGCCAGTGGGACAGCCTGCCCATGCCATCCCTGAACACCACACCGCAACGAAAACGCGACCGTCGACCGCGCCGGTGACATACCCTGCCCTGATCTGCTAAACTTGAGTCATGAAACTAACTCCCGGAATACCGGCCCCTTCGGCGATTCTGGAAGCGTCGCTTTATGTCGATGATCTGGACGTAGCAGAACAGTTTTACGGCGAAGTACTGGGCCTGGAACGCATTCAGCGTGTCGCCGACCGCCACGTGTTTTACCGAATTGGCGGATCGGTCCTGCTGATCTTTAACCCGGAACAGACGGAACAGCCGCCCCTCAACCCGGACATGCCCGTTCCGCCACATGGCGCCCGTGGTGCAGGGCATGTGTGTCTTGTACTGACCCGTGGTGAAATCGCGGTAATGCGCAAGCACCTTCTGGATTGGAATGTCCCCGTAGACGCAGAATTTGACTGGCCCGGAGGCGCACGATCTTTGTACGTGCGCGACCCGGCCGGAAACTCAGTCGAGTTTGCGGAAGCGCATCTTTGGTCTTAATCCGATGCGAAACGACAGTGTTCTGCTGATTTAATCTTACCGGCTAAAGGCTCAGCTTGTCGCGCATGAAGGCCAGGGCCACACTCAGCCCGTCCGGGGCGATGCCGTGCCCGGTGCCCTTCATGACATGAGCGTAGACCTCTTTGAAACCGGCGGATTGCAGGGCCTCTGCCGCTTCGGGCAAGGATTGCGGCGGGACGACGTCGTCGGCGTCGCCATGCACCAGCAATACCGGCATCCGGCTGACAGTTTCGTCTGCCAGAAGGTCCGCCTCTAGCAAACGGCCTGAGAAAGCGACAATTCCGGCCACGGGGTCTTCGCGGCGGGGCGCGACATACAAGCTCATCATCGTGCCCTGGCTAAAACCAAACAGGACAACCTGTTCTGGCAGAACGTCTTCATCCACCATCAGCGCATCCAGAAAGGCATTAAAGTCCTCGACCGCCATTTCTATGCCCCTGCGCGCTTCTTCCTCAGACGACCCGTCAATCCAGGGAATCGGAAACCACTGAAAGCCATTGGGCATTCCGGGGATCTGCTCGGGCGCGTCCGGGGCCACGAACAATGTGTCGGGCAGATGTTCACCCAGCGGGTCGGCCAAACCCAGCAGATCGGCACCGTTTGCGCCATAGCCATGCACGAACACCACAACCGAGCGCGTGTCGCCCGAAACAGGCTCTTTCCGGAGCGCATTCAAAACCCGTGTCATCTGATCCCTTCTCTTTGCTTTGCAACCCGGTAATAGGCCCACAGCACCCGCGCCGCAACCGAGCGCCAGGGCGACCAGGCCTCGGCCATCTTGCGCAGTTCTTTATCCGTTGGGCGATTGGGCAGGTCATAGAGGATGCGCGCGGCCTCTTGCAGCGCCAGGTCGCCGGGGGCGATCACGTCAGCGCGACCAAGTGAGAACATTGCGTATATTTCCGCAGTCCATACGCCGATGCCTGGCACTTGCGTCAGCGTGGTCACAACCTCCGCATCAGGAACATCACGTAACACTTTGTAATCTATACGCGCTTCTGCCAACGCCTTTGCATATCGGATCTTCTGACGGCTTAGCCCTACGGCCCGCAGATCGTCATCCGTTGCCCACATGATCTTACGCGGACCTGTCAGTTTGGCGTCTTGCAGGCGTTGCCATATTGCATTGGCCGAAGCCACGCTGACCTGTTGGCTGACAATGGCACTCAGCAGCTGCGCGAACCCGTCAGGACGGCGACGTAGCGGCAATGGGCCAATCTGTTCCATTGCATAGGCCATGCGTGGGCAGCTCCGGGCCAGCCATTCAGCCCCTTCCGCCACACAACCCGGCGTTTCGATGATGCGGCCAACGGGCATGTAGTCCCCCTGCTCGGTTGTTACTGGCACGTTAGGCGCAAGTGCCGCAGATGCAACCGGGTTGTGCCGCAAACACTTAGCCGATACCCATTCCGCCATGACCATGATCTCGACCCTTCCTAATGACCGTCAGGCCAAACGCAACGTTGCTGTCTTAGTGGCGGCGCAGGCCATTCTGGGCGCGCAGATGCCAATGATGTTCATCGTCGGAGGGCTGGCCGGTCAGTCACTGGCGACCAATCCCTGCCTGGCGACATTGCCCATTTCACTGATTGTTCTGGGATCGATGCTGGCGGCCACGCCAATTTCGGCCATCATGCAAAAATGGGGGCGTCGCGTCGGGTTCTTTGTTGGCGCGACATCCGGTGCGTTGGGCGGGTTGATCGGGGCCTATGGCCTGTTTCTTGGCTCTTTCCCCGTCTTCCTTGTCGGCAGCCTGTTGACGGGCCTCTACATGAGCGCCCACGGATTCTACCGGTTCGCCGCAGCGGACATCGCGTCGGACGAGTTCCGCCCCAAAGCGATTTCCTATGTCATGGCTGGTGGACTGGCGGCTGCCATCATTGGCCCGCAAATCGTAAAACTCACATCCGAAGCCTATGTCATCCCTTTTCTGGGCACCTATCTGGCTGTCATTGGGATCAATGTTCTGGGGTCCGCCCTGTTCTTCTTCCTTGATATTCCAACACCTGCAAAACCCACCGGCTCCGAGCCCAAGGGGCGGTCGCGACTGGAGTTGTTGAAAACACCTCACATCGCCGTGGCCATCATATGTGCCATGGTATCTTACGCGCTGATGAACCTTGTGATGACGTCAACGCCGTTGGCCGTGGTTGGTTGTGGTTACTCGGCCAATGACGCGGCGGACATCGTTACCAGCCACGTGCTTGCCATGTATGTGCCCAGTTTCTTCACCGGTCACCTGATCGCCCGGTTTGGTATCGAAAGGATTGTTGCGCTGGGTCTGGCGATTCTTGCAACCGCTGGCCTGGTCGCCTTGCAGGGCGTTGAATTGGGGAACTTTTTCGTTGCCCTCATTCTTCTGGGTGTTGGATGGAACTTTGGCTTTATCGGCGCGACAACGATGCTGGCCGCATCGCATGAGCCGCAGGAACGCGGCCGGATGCAGGGCCTTAACGACTTGCTGGTGTTTGGCGGAGTGACTATGGCCTCGCTGGCTTCGGGTGGATTGATGAACTGCTCGGGTGGGTCCCCGGTCGAAGGGTGGACAGCAGTCAACCTTGCAATGATCCCATTGCTGACACTGGCAGGCGGAGCCCTGTTGTGGCTGGTTCTGCGACCTGCCGACCCGGAACGGGCCTGATCACCAGCGCCCGCTGCCCACAGCCCACATCAAGGACAATCGCTGCTGTATTTCTCCCGGTACCAGAGCACCAGAGGCAACACGTTCGGGTCGAGCTATGGCTTGCTTCAATATCCGTTCGGCCAACCACCCGGAATATAATGCCGACCGTGCCTCAACCGAAATATCAGCCCGATGCGATCTGGCTTTGTACAGACGATTCAATGCGGCCCCGGCCAAGGCACGCACCCCTTCGTAGGTGCCGTCCAGCAACGGTATCCGCCCGCGTCGTTCCAGTTCAGGGATAGCCCTGAGCCAGTTCGCCACCCCGACCGCATATCCAAAATCACGCAACGCTGGTTCATCCGCTGCCCCCAGTGCCTGAGCGGATGCAACAAACAATGAACCCGTACTGTGATCGATATAGGCGTCAAAGTGTTCCTGATCTTCGAACGGGTCACGGTATATATCCCAACGCCTTACGGCCACATATTCATCCAAAACGCCTGCCAGATGGGGCGAAAGAACCCGTGACAAGGGTGTTACCACCTCGTGCCGCCGTACGGTTGCCCCTTCAGCAATTTCCTGTAGCGCGTCACGCCACCATTGCAGCCGCATCTCGGCGATCATCGGCTCTTGCGTCACCCAGGGTGCGCGGGCAACTTCGACGTTCAGCGCGTAAATTGGGAACAGGACTGCACGGTCTGCAACCGGTGCAGCCATCGCTGCGCGGAAACGATCTGGATCAGCCCTTTGCACAAGTGCCGCGCAGGCTTTGACGTCTTGGTCAAAGACCACGCTCACTCGGCTGCTGCCTTTTTCGGATCACAATCGCGCACCAACTTCCACTGAATCGCATCCAGAAGCGCCTCGAAAGACGCATCGACTATGTTCGCGCTGACGCCCACGGTAGACCAGCGCCGCCCCTGCCCGTCTTCGCTGTCGATGATGACACGCGTGACCGCTTCGGTGCCGCCTTGCGTAATCCGCACCTTGAAGTCGACCAGACGCATATCTGACAGTACCTGCGAATACTGGCCCAGGTCCTTGGCCAAGGCTTTGGCCAGCGCGTTCACCGGCCCCCTGTCGCTGCCTGACTCGTCCATGGATTCGCTGACAGACAGCTTCTTTTCGCCATCCACTCTTACGACAACAACGGCCTCGGACAGGCTGACCATCTTGTTGTATTTGTTCTTACGCCGTTCAACGGTGACTTTGTAACGCTTAACCTCGAAGAACTCGGGCAATTGACCCAGCTCTTCCCGCGCCAGCAGTTCAAAACTGGCCTGAGCGGTGTCATAGGAATATCCGTCAGCCTCGCGGGCTTTTATCTGGTCAAGGATGCGGCCAAGTGCCGGGTCACCTGCCTCAACACGCAAACCGGCCTCGGTCAAACGCTTACGCAGGTTTGACTGGCCAGCTTGGTTCGACATCGGAATGATACGCGAGTTCCCGACGCTTGCGGGTTCCACATGCTCATATGTCGATGGATCCTTGAGGATCGCGCTGGCGTGCAGCCCGGCCTTATGCGCAAAAGCCGACGCCCCGACATAAGCCGCCTGCTTGCTGGGCACCCGATTCAGAACATCATCCAGCATCCGGCTGATCCGGGTCAAACCAGCCAAAGCCTCACGGCTGACACCAATATCAAACTGCGACGCATAGGGTTCCTTCAGCAACAGCGTCGGGATCAAAGCGGTCAGATTTGCATTGCCGCAACGCTCGCCCAAACCATTCAATGTGCCCTGAATTTGCCGTGCACCGGCCTCAACAGCAGCCAGAGAACAGGCAACGGCGTTTTCGGTATCGTTATGGGTGTGAATGCCCAGCCGATCACCGGGCAGCCCGGCTGCGATCACCTCGGATACAATCCGCCCGACCTCGGACGGCAAAGCGCCACCATTTGTGTCGCACAGGACAACCCACTGCGCGCCAGCCTCAAGCGCTGCGCGACATACATCCACGGCATATTCCGGATTGTCCTTGTAGCCATCAAAGAAATGTTCCGCATCAAACAGCGCTTCACGCCCCTGCGCGACGATATGCGCGACCGAGGCGCGCACGTTTTCCGTGTTTTCTTCCAGTGAAATGCCAAGCGCGTGGGTGACGTGATAATCATGCGACTTGCCGACCAGACAAACAGCCTGCGTTCCCGCATTCATCACCGCAGCCAGCACATCGTCATTCTCGGCTGATCGTCCTGCGCGTTTGGTCATGCCGAATGCCGTCAACCGGGCCGCGGTTTTCGGAGCCACCTCGAAAAACGCGCTATCGGTCGGGTTGGCGCCGGGCCAACCGCCTTCGATGTAATCCACGCCCAATGCGTCCAGCGCCTGCGCGATCTGCACTTTTTCTGCGGTCGAGAACTGCACGCCCTGCGTTTGCTGCCCATCGCGCAGGGTTGTGTCGTAAAGGTAGAGGCGTTCCTTGGTCATCAGACCTCCTCCAGCTTGGCAGCATCAAAACCGGCGCCCGGCACCAGTTCGACACCTTCCTTGCTCATTCGAACCTCAAGCCCCGCCGCTACATATGCTGCCTTCAAGCGATCAACTTCCGAGAAGTCCTTGCTTTGCATCGCGGTGGCTCGTGCTTTCGCCAAACGGTCCGCATGGGCGGTCAGGTCGAAAGATGCGGTATCGGCCCAGTCGCCCATCTCAGACAAAAGCAAACCCAGCTGTTGCGAACTTGCCAACAGGCCTGCGGCGTCACCATCTGAAGCCAGGCGGTAAAGCTCGCTCATGGCACCTGCCGTATTCAGATCGTCACTTAGTGCTGCGATGACTTCAGGTGCCGCACTGGCGGCAGGTTCGATACCTGCTGTCAGCGCCCGCCATTTGCGCAGCGTCGCCTCGGCCTCATGGGCCTTTTTCTCGGTCCAGTCCATCGGCTTGCGATAATGCGTCTGAAGAAAGACGAAGCGGATCACTTCACCCGGCACGCCCTGCTCCAACAGATCGTGCACGGTAAAGAAATTGCCCAGCGATTTGGACATTTTCTTTCCTTCAACCTGCAGCATCTCGTTATGCAGCCAGACCCGCGCGAATTCGCCATGCGGGTGCGCGCATTTGCTTTGGGCGATCTCGTTCTCATGATGCGGGAACATCAGGTCGTTGCCACCACCATGGATATCAAAGCTCTCACCCAGCAGTTCATAGCTCATGGCTGAGCATTCGATGTGCCAGCCCGGACGTCCCCTGCCCCATGGGCTGTCCCAGCCCGGCAGTTCATCGGTCGAAGGCTTCCACAACACGAAATCCATCGGGTTTTTCTTGTATGGTGCCACCTCGACCCGCGCACCTGCGATCATGTCATCGACCGACCGGCCAGACAGCTTGCCATAGCTTTCTTTCCAGCTGTCGACCGCGAACAGAACATGGCCTTCGGCGGCATAGGCGTGGCCCTTGGCGATCAGGTCTTCGATCATCGCGATCATCTGGGCGATATACTGGGTCGCGCGCGGCATCTGGTTGGGTTCCAACGCTCCCAACGCCCCCATGTCGTGCAAGTACCAGTCGATGGTCTCGTCCGACCGCTCCTGCACCAATTGTTCCAGCGTGCCTTCTGCACCAGCCTGCTTGCGCGCCAGCGCCGTCGCATTGATCTTGTCGTCCACATCGGTGAAGTTGCGCACATAGGTCACATGCTTTGCGCCATAGACGTAGCGCAAAAGGCGATAGAGCACATCGAACACAACCACCGGACGGGCATTACCCAAATGGGCGCGGTCATAGACCGTTGGGCCACAGACATACATCCGCACGTTTTCAGGATCGATCGGTACGAAGTCTTCCTTCGTCCGCGTCCGTGTGTTGTGCAGCTTGATCGTCGTCATCGGTCGGGCTCCTAAGAAACAGCAAAGGCTTGCGCGTTGGCGCGGGCTTAGCAACTTGTCTCAGGGATGAAAACGAAAGAAACCGGCCCGCTTGATAAATCAGCAGGTAATGCAGCAGATAATGATGCAGGTCACCGGGTTCATGGGACATCGGTTAGCATGGGATCATTCGCAAGCCAAGTGTTGAGTTTGCCACCCCCGTTGGGCACAGTGCCAAACATGGACCGAAATTTCGTCACTTCCATCTGCAAAACGCTTCCCGGCGCTGAACTGTCCGATCCCTGGGGCGGTGGCCATGACGCCTGGAAAATTGGTGGCAAGATGTTCGCCTGTATCGGAATCGAAAATGATGGTGTTTCCGTCAAAACGCCCGATATCGAGACGGCGCAGATGCTGATTGACGCCGGGATCGGCGTAAAAGCCCCCTATTTCCACCGCAGCTGGGTGCGTCTTCCGTTTGAAACCGGCGCTGACGAAATGCGCCATCGTTTGACTGCGTCCTATGACCTTGTCCGCGCATCATTGACCAAAAAACTTCAGGCCTCGATAGCGCCGCGAAGCTGATTGACAAACGCCTGCCGCTCTGTCCCATTCAGCGCAGAGTAACCGGGGCCCTTGTCATGGAATTGTCCAAGCGCATCACGCAGATCACCGGCGGCAGCGACGGGTGGGAGGTGTTCAACCGCGCCCGACGGATGCTGAATGATGGGCATGCCGTGACAGAATTGACAATCGGCGAGCATGACGTTCGTACCGACCCGTCGATCCTGCACGCTATGGGCCTGTCGGCCCGCAACGGTCACACCGGTTATGCCACTGTGCCCGGAACAGATTTGCTGCGTGATACGGTTGCTGCCCGGGTTCAGTCCCGCACAGGTATTCCAACGACGCGCAACAATGTACTGGTCACGCCCGGTGGGCAGTCCGCCCTGTTCGCGGCGCATATGGCTGTGTGCGATCCCGGCGACACCGGGCTGTTTCTTGACCCGTATTATGCCACCTATCCCGGGACGATTCGCGGTGCCGGGGCCATTGCCCGCGCTGTTCGGACCGCTGCAGAGGATGCATTTCAACCGCGCGCCGAATTGATTGATGCAGCCGCGGAAGGCGCGGTTTCGCTGTTGATCAACACACCGAACAACCCGACCGGAGTGGTGTATTCCCGTCAGTCACTTGAAGCCATTGCCGATGTTTGCCAACGCCGTGACCTGTGGCTGATATCAGACGAAGTCTATGACACCCAGATCTGGGAGGGCGAGCACCTGTCCGCCCGCGTGCTGCCCGGAATGGCCGACCGTACCTTGGTTGTTGGATCAATGTCCAAATCTCATGCCATGACCGGGTCCCGATGCGGGTGGATCGTTGGTCCTGAATACGTGATCCGTCACCTGATAGATCTGGCTACTCATACTACCTATGGCGTACCGGGGTTCATTCAGGACGCGGCCAGCTTTGCACTGACCGCAGGACACGAACTTGAAAACAAGATCGCCGCGCCATTCCGTCGCCGCCGTTCATTGGCGATGGACGTATTAGCGGCACAGAACACAGTGGGGCTCGTCCCGGCGCAGGGTTCTATGTATCTGATGCTGGATGTACGGGCGACCGGGTTGACGAGTGAAGGGTTTGCGAACGCCCTTTTGGACACTCATGCGATTGCGGTCATGCCGGGCGAAAGCTTTGGCAAAGCCGCAGCGGGGCACATTCGGGTTGCCATGACCGTGGATGATGAGAAATTTGTCAGTGCCTTGAGAACCCTGTGCATGTTTTCAGCGCAGCTCGCCAAGCGACACGCGGCTGAATAGCCGCATTCAAAACCGAAACGTCGTACGCAGGTTGAAAACATTGGTGTCCAGACTGCCGCTGGACCGGGTGACATCGTCGAAATTCTGCCGCAGTGCTTCACCGCTGATGACGAAATTCTCGCCAATCGGATAGGCCAATCCGATTCCGTAAACCGCGGCTGTGTCACTGTCGACCGATGTATCAGCCCGCGCTGCGCCTACGACCACGTACCCCAGAGCGTTACCGAAATCATATCCACCACGCAATTTCAAGCTGGTCATGCTGTCGAGACTGCCCTGAGACTGTCCGAGGTTCAGGGACAGCCGATTATACTCCAACTCACCGCCCAGAACGAAATTCCCAAAGTCCCGGTCATAGCCCAGATGCGCACCAAAGGCCGTATCATCGCCATTCGCACCACCCGGACCATCGGCATCTGCAAATCCAAAACTGAAACCGGCATACCCGCCAGTCCAATCCTCCGCCGCAACAGGGTTAGCGCCGGCGATAAATATCGCAACAACAAGGACGGAAATAAGGTTCATAGTCGGGTTCAATGCAACACCGCTCTGGTTTCGATCAGAGGCATGACTTCAATTCAATCTGTGACCTGCTGCTCATAATTCAACTCCGCGCAGCAGACCTTGGAAGTAAGTGAATGCAGTATAACAGATTTCTTCCAAAACGGGCGAAAATCTCGGCGTTTGGTTCTCTGACCCCATAAGCCGTGAGAATTGTCCATATGAATAATCATCAAAGGTCGCAAATAGAACAGATTGTGTCGCCGCGTTTTGGAATTGTCGCGCAAGACGTTGAGGGGCAAAATGGCAGACGATGACTGGAAAATCAGCCTGATCAGCCGCACCATTGGGGCGGATCGTGGCCGCGCCGCACGAGGACGGCCGTAAAGGTGTGCTTGCAGACACCTTAAGACATCACTCAACGACCGGATTCTTGAAATGAACGACCAACCCCGCAATTCTTCGCGCAGTGGCGGCCGCGCCGCGCGCCGTGCTGCCCGTGCAACCGCACTGCCTGAGCACCTGCGACCTGTCCGCCCCGGAATGGAAGGCGGCGTCCTGAATGTACTGACACAGGCGCAGATCGAACGCATCCACGAAGCAGCACTTACCGCGCTTGAAACCATTGGCTTGGCGGATGCCCCGCAAAGTGGCATTGACTATCTGGTCGGTGCGGGCTGCACCTTGGGTGACGATGGCCGTATCCGTTTCCCTCGTGCCCTTGTCGAGGACACGATTGCTAAGGCGAACCGCTCAGTCACTTTGTACAGCCGGGATGGAAACACCGATCTGGAATTGTCGGGCACCAAAGTGCACTACGGTACGGCCGGGGCCGCCGTGTCCATGGTCGACGTCCACGGTCGGGAATATCGCCATTCCACCGTGCAAGATCTGCACGATGCCGCGCGAATCTGCCAACATCTTGATAACATTCACTTTGTGCAGCGGCCAATGGTCTGTCGTGACATCGCGGACAACCTCGAAATGGACCTCAACACAATTTACGCCTGTTGTTCTGGGTCCTTCAAACATGTCGGGACATCCTTCACCGAACCAAGCCACGTCGCACCGGCGATGGAGATGATCTATATGATTGCGGGCGGTGAAAACAAATTTCGCGAGCGCCCCTTCGTTTCGAACTCGAACTGCTTTGTTGTTCCTCCAATGAAATTCGCAACCGAAAGCTGCGAAGTGATGGAAGCATGCATCAAGGCCGGTATGCCTGTCTTGTTGCTATCTGCCGGTATGGCCGGTGCCACAGCGCCGTCGACCATCGCCGGTGCGATCACGCAAGCAACTGCGGAATGCCTGGCGGGATTGGTTTATGTTAATGCCGTAAGTCCCGGTGCCCCGGCGATTTTCGGCACCTGGCCCTTTGGTCTGGACCTGCGGACCGGTGCCATGTCGATTGGTTCAGGGGAACAGGCCCTTCTGACTGCCGGATGCGCCCAGATGCACCGGTTCTATGACTTGCCGGGCGGAGCTGCGGCTGGCGCATCGGATTCGAAACTGCCCGATATGCAGGCCGGCTGGGAACAGATGTGTTCGAACGTCATGGCAGGTCTGTCCGGTCTGAACATGGTGTATGAGGCGGCCGGGATGCATGCCTCGTTGCTGGGGTTCTGCCTGGAAAGCCTTATCCTCAGCGATGATCTGATCGGACAGGCGCAACGCTGTGTACGCGGGATCGAGGTGACGGATGACACGCTGGCACTGGATCAAATGGCGGCGGTATGCATGGGCGGCCCAGGCCACTATCTGGGAACTGACGCAACGCTGAGCCGGATGCAGTCAGATTACGTCTATCCAACATTCGGAGATCGCTCCTCGCCGAAAGAGTGGGTGGAGCTTGGCAAGCCCGATCTGGTGGAAAAAGCCGTAGCCCGGAAAGAGGAAATCCTTTCCACCCCTTCCCCTGCAAGGTTCGACCCGGTTCTGGACGCCGAGATTCGGAAAAAATTCAAAATCCATCTTCCCGCCTAAGGTGATGGAAAAGGCGGCCCGAAATGGATCGGGCCGCCTGTTCATTCGATGCCTACCCGTCGCTGGGCGGCAGCAATCCTGCCTCCTGCGCGATCGCGACCTCGTCTGCATCCAACGCTCCGTCACCATTGGCATCCATGGCCGAGAAAGTGTCAGCGTTGATTTCCGGTACGACTGCCTGAATTTCCTCGATGGTCAAAAGACCATCACCGTTGGTATCGGCTGAGGATTGGGCCGAAGCAACGCCGGGCAAGCCCAGAACGGCCACGGAAAGCCCGATCAAATAATGCGATTTCATTTCAGTGCCTCCTGAAAGGTGTGTTTGTGTTTACGTCCGGACAGCGCCCAGAAGCACATGGACACCCCGGCGCGTCACGCGCTTTGGTAGAACTTCGTGATTTCACGCCAATCTTCGCGTGTTTGCCCGAGTCGGGTTTGCGGCCCTCCGCCTGAAGAAGGCGGCAAAACCTGTATCGGCGGCTCTTGCCCGACAGGACCACCTCAATCCGGCAATGTGGCGCTTATCCGGGACGACTCGGCGGGTAAAAAGAAAGGGGGCCGAAGCCCCCTGTCAGTTTCGCCTTCCAGGCTCATTTCGTTGACCGCCCGGTGTTTTTTTGCCTGCGGCCTGGACTGCGCATGGGGCGAGCGCACCCGCCCCGTGAAAGAGTGGGAAGGAGCAAATATTCCGCCCCACCCTGTTCCCGGCCAACACGGGCATGTCGGCCGAGTGGAGAATGGTCAGTCGGTAACAGACCTGTTCTCCGTATTCGTCGGGGTCGGTTACTTAGGTCAGCGTCCGACCCCTACGCCCCGGGGTGCCAGGGCGTTAAATTCAGCTACACCCGCTTGTCGCGCCGCAGGTGTTGCACTTCATGCAAGTTCCGTTTCGTACCAGCGTGTAGTTTCCGCACTCGCCGCAGGGGTCGCCCTCATAGCCCTGCATCTTGGCTTTGGTGCGGGCGTCCATCCCTGTTGCCACTGCCGTTTCGGTGGCAGGCGCTTCAAAGACAGTTGCTGTTTCTGCTAAACCGGCCACGTCACCATAACTGCCGTTGAACACCATCAGATCCTGCGGCAGACGCTTGCGCAGATACCCGGTTGAACTGATTTGTTTTAACACTTCCAACGACTTGGACGCCGCAGTTTCACTGATTTCCGAGACGTTGGAAACGCCTTCCTCTTCACCGCGTCCCAGATCATCAAAGGTAGCACCCTCGGGTTTCACATGGGCCAGATCGGTACGGTCCAGATAAGACACGGCCAGTTCGCGGAAGATGTAATCCAGGATCGACGTCGCGTTCTTGATCGAGTCGTTGCCCTGCACCATCCCTGCCGGTTCGAACTTGGTAAAGGTGAAGGCGTCGACAAATTCCTCCAGCGGCACGCCATATTGCAGACCGACCGACACGGCGATGGCAAAGTTGTTCATCATCGCCCTGAAGCCAGCACCTTCCTTGTGCATGTCGATGAAAATCTCGCCCAGTTGACCGTCTTCGAACTCACCCGTGCGCAGATAAACCTTGTGGCCGCCAACGATGGCCTTCTGTGTATACCCCTTTCGGCGATGCGGCAGTTTCTCGCGATGACTGCGGATAATTTCCTTGACCACAACCTTCTCGATCACCTTTTCGGCCAGAACGACGGCTTTTTCCTGAGCAGAGCCGCTTTCCAGCACCTCGGCCGCCTCGTCATCATCCTCGACCAGCGCAGCCGCAAGGGGCTGAGACAGTTTCGAGCCGTCACGGTACAGCGCGTTGGCTTTCACACCCAGCGACCAGCTAAGTTCATAGGCCTTCTGGCAGTCTTCGATTGTTGCATCATTCGGCATGTTGATCGTTTTGCTGATCGCACCCGAGATAAAGCTTTGTGCCGCTGCCATCATGGTGATGTGGCTGTCAACCCCAAGGAAACGCTTGCCTTTCTTGCCGCACGGGTTGGCGCAGTCGAAGATCGCGTAGTGTTCTTCCTTCAGATGCGGTGCACCTTCCAGAGTCATGGTTCCGCAGACGTGGTCGTTGGCCGCGTCGATATCCGCGCGGGTGAACCCCAGATGGCGCAACAAATCAAAGGTCGGGTCATTCAGCTTGGTCGCCGGAATGCCCAGAACACCGGTGCAGAAATCTTCGCCCAATGTCCATTGGTTGAAGACGAACCGGATGTCAAAGGCGCTTTCCAGCGCGGCGTCCACCTTGGCCAGTTCATTGGCACCAAAGCCGTGGCCAGTCAGTGAGGTGTGGTTGATCCCCGGCGCATTGCCGATTGTGCCGTGACCGACCGCGTAGGATACGATCTCTTCGATCTGCGACGAGGAATAGCCCAGCTTTTCCAGCGCAGATGGTACCGAGCGGTTGATGATCTTGAAGTAACCGCCGCCTGCCAGTTTCTTGAACTTGACCAGCGCAAAATCGGGCTCGATCCCCGTTGTATCGCAATCCATTACCAGACCGATGGTGCCTGTGGGGGCAATCACCGTGGCCTGTGCATTGCGGTAACCGTTCTGCTCGCCAAGGCTCAGCGCCTCATCCCAAGCGGACATGGCCAGATCGACCAAACGCTTGTCGGGGCAGTTGCCATGGTCCAGAGGCACCGGCTTGACGGCCAGTTTCTCGTACCCCTCAGTCACACCCTGCGCCGCGCGGCGGTGGTTGCGGATGACGCGCAGCATATGCTCGGCATTGCGCTTGTAGCCCTTGAACGGGCCAAGCTCACCGGCAATTTCAGCTGAAGTGGCATATGCCACACCGGTCATGATCGCGGTCAGCGCACCGCAGATCGCCCGCCCCTCGTCCGAGTCATAGCTGTAGCCCATGTTCATCAACAGGCCGCCAATGTTGGCATAACCAAGGCCCAGCGTGCGGAAGTCGTACGACAGCTGCGCGATTTCCTTTGACGGGAATTGCGCCATGGTCACCGAGATTTCCAGCGTCAGCGTCCATAGGCGCGAGGCGTGCATGTAATCGGCGGCCTGGAACTCACCGTCCTTGAGGAAGGTCAGCAGGTTCATCGAGGCCAGGTTACAGGCCGTGTCATCCAGGAACATGTATTCCGAACACGGATTCGATCCGCGAATTTCACCATCTTCAGGGCACGTGTGCCATTCGTTGACCGTGTCGTGGAACTGGATGCCAGGATCAGCACAAGCCCATGCGGCGTGACCAACCTTTTCCCAAAGATCGCGCGCCTTGACGGTCTTTGCGACTTTGCCATCGGTGCGGTTGATCAGCTGCCAGTCCGCGTCTTTCTCGACAGCAGTCAGAAACCCGTTGGTCACGCGGATCGAGTTATTCGAATTCTGCCCCGAGACCGAGCTATAGGCTTCCGAATCCCAGTCTGTATCATAGGTCGGGAACTCGATGCTGTCGTGGCCCTGCTTGGCGTAATCCAGAACGCGTTTGATGTAAGTCTCGGGGATTGCGACCTTTTTCGCCTCGCGGATCGCCTTTCTCAGCGCTTCGTTCTTGTTTGGATCATAGGCATCCTCGGCCGCACCGTCCCAAGAGCGAATGGCCTCGAAAATACCGTTCAGCATCTTTTCGTGCATCTTCGATCCGGCAACGATCGAGGCCACTTTCTGCTCTTCGATTACCTTCCATTCGATGAATTGTTCGATATCGGGGTGATCCGCATCGACAATGACCATCTTCGCTGCCCGACGGGTTGTCCCGCCTGATTTGATTGCGCCGGCGGCGCGGTCGCCGATCTTGAGAAAGCCCATCAGGCCCGAGGATTTGCCACCACCCGACAGCGCCTCGCCTTCTGCACGCAGATGGCTGAAATTGGTTCCGGTGCCCGAGCCGTATTTGAACAACCGTGCCTCGCGCACCCATAGATCCATGATGCCGCCTTCGTTCACCAGATCATCATCGACGGACTGGATGAAGCAGGCATGTGGCTGCGGATGCTCGTAGGCGGATTTGGATTTGGTCAGCTTGCCGGTCTTATAGTCGACGTAGTGGTGCCCTTGCGCCGGACCGTCGATTCCATAGGCCCAGTGCAGGCCAGTATTGAACCATTGCGGGCTGTTTGGCGCGGCGCGCTGAGTCGCCAGCATGTACCGCGTCTCGTCGAAATAGGCGCGCGCATCCTCCTCGGTCGAAAAGTAGCCACCTTTCCACCCCCAGTATGCCCACGCACCGGCCAGCCGATCAAAGACCTGCTTTGAGGAAATTTCGCCCTCGAACTCAGCATCTTCAGCGGGAACCGACCGCCAGAGGAACTCGGGAACGTCTTTTTCCTTAACTTTGATCAATTTGGACGGGACGCCAGCCTTGCGAAAGTACTTCTGGGCAATCACGTCGCTTGCCACCTGCGACCAGGTTGACGGAACTTCGATCCCTTCCAGGCGGAACACAATGGTTCCATCGGGATTTCGGATTTCAGATGTCGCGGACACAAAATCCAGTTCCGAATAGGCATCCTGATCTGGTTTGGTGAATTTTCTTTCAATCTTCATGTCCGCAGCCCTAGTTAAATTCCGCCTAATTTTCGGTTCACGGCACTACATTTTGAGTTGCGGAGCACCACCCGCAACGCCGACAGAAGCGCGCAAAGGTACTGGACGCTGCTTTGGACAGCGAAAAAGCCGTTACAACGGCTGCACGTTAATAGACTGTGCTTATCCGACCCTCGCCTGTTGCCGTCCCGGCTTGAACACCAGATATTGTGGCAATCTCTTCGGCTCATACAATTTGACGTATATTGCCATAGAAGGTCAACGCCCTTTTTCAGCCAAATTTGAAATCTTTTTTGTTGACCAGACCCAGACATGAGAGGAGTCAAACTCTGGGTACGATTCCTCCACAGGCTCGCCTGCGGTAAATTTTCGGTCACGACTCGAAGTCTCAATTCGAATTACCGTTTTTGCCAGCATAGTTATCTGTATTTGATCAACCAACACCTCGCTGGTTAGGCTGCAAAGGAATCAGCTTCGCCGGGTCTGTCGAACCCACACTGAACGACCAAAGGTTCACTTCGAAATGAGAAAGGCCAAACGAATGAAGTTGCTTCGCTTTATCCCCGCGTTGGCCTGTATCGTGGCCTGCACGCCACAAGAAACGCCCACCCCGTCACGTAGCGCGCTGTTCGAAACCCATCCCAAAAGGTTATTTGAGGCATTCGAAACCAGTTGTTCTGGTCCCGGCAAGGTCTTTGAGAAAATCGGCGAACAGGCTTTTGAATGCAGCGAGTATCTGCCCCCAAAAGCGGCTGCCTATTTGATTCTGAACTATGACGGATTTCCGCAGGACCTGCCCCAGAGCGTCATGCGCCTGACATCGTCAAAAACAGGGTCCGGCTATCGCGTTGACGCACGATCGTACTTTAAAGTGCCGCAGAAAACCGGCGCAATCGTTGAGGTTCCACTGGAAAGTGACGTGCTGGATCAGGCGATCAGCTCGTTGTATCTGGCGATGGGCGGCACGCCCACATGAGAATGTGAAGGAAGTGGTCGGGGCGGCAGGATTCGAACCTACGACCCCCTGTACCCAAAACAGGTGCGCTACCAGACTGCGCCACGCCCCGGACCGTGCGCCTTCCTAACGATGACAATCTGATTTGAAAAGCCCTAACAGGGCCAAATCGCAGGACCTTGCGAAAAAATTTCGTGCTGCATCTGAGTGCCGACGCCGACAGAGTAACGTGCAGACAATCCGGCATTGATTTCCAGCACCGCAAAAACGGCATCCCCACCTTCAATCGGTGTCAGATCGCCGGGAATCGCCCTCTCATGCACATGTGTCACTGTGCCCGTACGGTCCAGAAATATCATGTCGAGCGGAATCAGTGTGTTCTTCATCCAGAACGCGACGGGTTGCGGTGGGTCGAAGACAAACAGCATACCGGATCGATTCGGCAACGTCTCGCGAAACATCAGACCCCTTGACCGTTCCTGTGGCGTAACTGCCATTTCCACGTCAAATCGGATTGTCGCGCTGTCGTTTCGGAGTGTGACATGGTCGGCGCTGCACGCAGCAAATGCCCCCCCCGTCCACAGCGTGATCAGAAGCGTCCAGAATACCAGAAAACGAGTCATGGAACGGTCAGCCGTCCAGCGCGGCTTCCCAGGCGAGAACCTGCGCCGCCATTCGGCCACGTTTGCCGTCAATTACGCGCATCGCAAGCGCCTCTCCGGGCTGAAGGTCAGCAAGCCCCGAGCGCCGCAACACTTCGATATGCAAGAACACGTCTTCGCCGCGCCCGAAAACATTTGCGAACCCGAAGCCCTTGCCTTTGTCGAACCACTTCACCCGCGCGGCCTCCAGAGGGGCTTCTGCGATAGCGTCCGCATCCAACTCGGCGAAATCGGCCAACATCATCGACTCGGCGCGCGCCGGCGGGTCGATTGCAACAACCTCAACCGCCTGAACACCTCTGTCCGTGCGGTGTGTCATGATCTCGATACCTGCTCCGTCCGCGACGGAACTTTGGCCGAAATTGCGCAATACGTTCACATGCAACAGAATATCCGGGCCGCCTTCGTCAGAAACAACAAAGCCGTATCCCTTGGCGGGATCGAACCATTTTACGTGTCCACGGACGCGATACATGTTGTTCAGGTCTTCAGGCACGGTTTTCCCATCGCGAATTTTAGCAGTTCGTCAAGGGTCTGTTGTTTATGGGATTGGCAGACAATTTCAAGCCGAAAAAGTTGTTTACTTTCTGCTTGTTGCATTTCACGACACGTGAACGTCATGGATTCAACCTTTCAACATGCCATGCCGATCCCGGCTCAATTCGTTGCCATCTGAACCGATCATGCAAGCGGAACGCTCCATCGGCCCAGAATTCTATCTCTGTCGGCGTCAATCGGTACCCGCCCCAGAATGGAGGACGAGGTGGATTCGGCCCAAGTTTAGCAGTCACTTTCGCGACCTCTGCCATCAAAGCTGTCCGACTTGAAAGCGGTTGTGACTGCTTTGAAGCCCAGGCACCCAGTCGGCTTTTCAGTGACCTCGATGCATAATACGCATCAGCCTGGGGCCCGTTTTCACGACATACTGTACCACGAACACGAAGTTGACGCCGCAAAGATTTCCAATGCATTACAAATGCGGCTTTTTCGGACGTATCCAGCTCGTTCGCTTTGGCGCTTTCGTAGTTTGTATAGAAAACAAATGAATCCGCTTCGATTTCCTTCAGCAGAACCATGCGTGCATTTGGCAAACCGTCCGGGTCAACGGTTGCAAGCGCAATCGCATTCGGATCGTTCAATTCGGTTTCCTGAGCCTCAGCCAGCCACCGGGCCGCAATTGCAAACGGATCGGAGCCAGCAAAGATGCCATCACGCTCGGTCATTTCCATCCCCTGGAAAGTATTAATGACGAGCCTAAGGCGAGAACCCGCTGCGAGCAAGAGCGCACGGCCTTGATGCAGCGCTACCAATGGCATAAACCATGCCAATCTAACGCGAAGACAGGCGGAGAACCAAACATGTCAAATCAGTTGATGGCCGGCAAACGTGGCCTCATCATGGGACTGGCCAATGACAAATCTATCGCATGGGGAATCGCCCGCGCCTTGTCCGAAGCCGGAGCTGAACTTGCCTTTTCCTATCAGGGTGACGCCCTAAAGAAACGTGTGGACCCACTGGCTGCGCAACTGGGCAGCGAAATCGTTCTGCCCTGCGACGTGAGCGATGAGGCTTCAATTGATGGGCTTTTCTCGGCACTGGAAGAGAAATGGGGCAAGCTGGACTTTGTCGTTCACGCCATCGGTTTTTCTGACAAGAACGAACTGCGTGGGCGCTACGTGGATACCAGCCGGGCCAATTTTACGCTGACGATGGATGTATCCGTCTATTCGTTCACCGCAGTTATGCAGCGCGCGGAAAAGATGATGTCTGAAGGCGGCAGCGCCATAACGCTGACCTATTACGGAGCCGAGCAGGTGATGCCCCACTATAACGTGATGGGTGTTGCCAAGGCCGCTTTGGAAGCGTCGGTCAAGTATTTGGCGGAGGACCTGGGCAAGGACGGCATTCGCGTGAACGCGATTTCGGCCGGTCCGATCAAAACGCTGGCCGCCAGCGGTATTGGCGATTTCCGCTACATCATGAAATGGAACGAATACAACTCTCCGCTGCGCCGCAACGTGACCATCGACGATGTCGGCAAGTCGGCCCTGTACCTGTTGTCAGACCTCAGCAGCGGCGTCACCGGTGAGAATCTGCACGTGGATTCGGGCTACCATATTGTCGGAATGAAGGCCGTTGACGCCCCAGACGTGGAAAAAGGTTAAGAACATGAGCGCTAAGGACCGCCTGCCGCACGAAAAAGGATTTCACATCAGCTGGGACCAGATCCACCGCGACTCGCGCGCATTGGCGTGGCGTCTGGATGGGCAAGGCCCCGATGACGGCAGCTGGCGTGCTGTTGTGGCGATCACCCGTGGCGGCATGGCCCCTGCGATGATCGTCAGCCGGGAACTGGATATTCGTACTGTCGATACGGTCAGCGTGAAATCCTACCATCATCAAGCTCAGGGTGAGGCGGAAGTTCTGAAAGCACCCGATACCAACCTTATGGGTGACGGAACCGGAATTCTGATCATCGACGATCTGGTAGACAGCGGAAAAACATTGGAGCTGGTTCGGGAGATGTATCCAAAAGCGCATTTTGCGACGGTTTATGCCAAACCCAAGGGACGCCCAATGGTGGATACGTTCATCACCGAAGTCAGTCAGGACACGTGGATCTTTTTCCCGTGGGATATGGCCCTTCAATATGTCGAGCCCTATCGGGGCACCGATTGAAATCAGATCAGTAGGCAGCACATGACGCTCAGCCGTACCGCCGCAACATTCGCGCCGCCAGTGATGGAAGCGCGCCGATGGGTCGAGGGCGTTTCGTTCCCACCCGAACGTCCGTTGATCAACGTAAGCCAGGCGGCGCCGGTTGACCCGCCGCCACTGGCCTTGCGCAAGGCTATGGCCGAATTTACCGTGCGCGAAGACCATGCGCACCTATACGGCCCTGTGCTGGGAAATGACGACCTTCGCACGGAACTGGCTGCGCAGATAAGCGCGCATTATGGGGCAAAGGTCGAGGCACCTCAGGTTGCTATCACCTCAGGATGCAATCAGGCGTTTTCAGCAGTGATATCGGCCATCACCGGTGAAGGGGATGAGGTTATTCTACCAACCCCATGGTATTTCAATCATAAAATGTGGCTGGATATGTCGGGTGTTCAGGCGGCGGACCTGAAGACCGGCGACGATTTGCTGCCCGGTCCGGAGCGCGCGCGGGCGCTGATAACGGACAAAACACGCGCAATTGCTCTGGTCACGCCCAACAATCCCGGCGGCGTTGAATACCCGGCAGACCTTGTCCGCGCCTTCTTTGAGCTGGCGCGCGAAACCGGGATTTACCTGATCGTCGACGAAACCTATCGTGACTTCGACAGTCGCAGCGGGCCGCCACATGATTTGTTCCAGCAACCAGACTGGGATCAGACGCTGATCCACCTGTATTCCTTCTCCAAGGCATACAGGCTGACGGGTCATAGGGTCGGTGCCATTGCAACGGGCCCCGCACTTCTGGCTGAGGTCGAGAAGTTTCTCGACACCGTTGCCATTTGCCCCGGTCAGATCGGACAGTTCGCCGCGCTTTGGGGTATGCAAAACTTGTCGCAATGGCTGGCAGGCGAACGCGACGAAATACTCGACCGTCGCGCTGCCATCCTTGAGGGTATGCCCGCGCTGGAAGCCGAAGGTTGGCGCCTTTTGGGACTTGGGGCGTATTTCGCCTATCTGGAGCACCCGTTTGACATTCCGTCCGACGAACTTGCCAGGCGTTTGGTGCGTGAAGCCGGTGTTCTGTTATTGCCCGGTACCATGTTTATGCCCGATCACCACCCGGACGGGAAACGGCAAGTGCGCATTGCCTTCGCCAACCTCGACCGCACAGGTTTGGGCCAATTGTTCGAACGGTTGCAGGGCCTGTCCTTCTAAGCTTGCCCCCCGGCGGTGTGCGTCGTATTCAAGGCGGCAACCGACAGGGCAGAACGCTGCCGTAATAACAAGAGGGCACCATGGCCGCAGGCGCTAAAAGTCTTTCGAAAACCTTTGTCTGGATTCTGATGGGCATGCTGATGCTGGGGCTCGCGGGGTTCGGCGCCGTCAACCTGAGCGGCACAGTCCGTACAGTGGCGCAAGTTGGTGATGAAAGCATCTCGATCGATGACTTTGTCCGCGAGTTGCAGCGCGAGATCCGCGCGGTTGAGGCGCAATCGGGTCAGCCCCTGCAAATGTCGCAGGCGCGCGATCTGGGGCTGGATCGAAACGCGCTTGCCCGCCTGACAGCCTTGGCGGCACTGGACAATGAGGTGAGCCAGCTCGGGATCTCCATTGGGGATGAGAACCTGCAAAAAGAGATCGTGTCTGTCCCGGCCTTTCAAGGCGTAGACGGCAATTTCGACCGTGAGGCATACCGCTTTCAGCTTGAACAGGTCGGCATGACGGATTCCGAGTTCGAGTCGGACCTGCGCAAAGAATCCGCCCGTACGATCGTTCAAGGTGCGATCATGGGGGGTGTGGAAATGCCTGCCACCGTGACAGACACAATGGCCAACTATATTGGTGCCCGTCGCAGCTTTACCGTTGCGACGGCAGGGGCCGAGGCTTTGGAAACCCCCGTGGCCGAACCGACTGACGCGCAGATTCAGACCTACTATGACGAAAACGCTGAACAGTTCACCCTGCCCCGCACGAAACAGCTGACGTATGCGATTCTGTCTCCGGCCATGTTGGTGGACACGGTCGAGGTTGACGAAGAGGCTCTGCGAAAACTTTTTGAAGAGCGGTCGGCAGAGTATAATCAGCCAGAACGCCGTCTGGTCGAGCGCCTGAATTTCCCGGATGAACAAGCGGCCAACGACGCCAAGGCGCAGCTTGAGGTCGGCGGCACGACATTTGAACAACTGGTTCGGGACCGTGATCTGGAGCTTTCGGATATCGACCTGGGCGACCTCACGCGTGAGGATCTGGGCGAAGCCGCCGACGCCGTGTTCGCGGCAGAACTTGACGCCGTTGTCGGCCCTCTGCCATCGGTATTTGGCCCCGCCCTGTTCCGTATCAACGGATCCCTGGCTGCAAACAGCGTTCCCTTTGAGGAGGCCGAACCGGCCCTGCGCGAAGAACTGGCGACAGAACGCGCCCGCCGCCTGATCGAGGCACAGTCCGAAGATGTCAACGACATGCTGGCTGGTGGAGCGACTCTGGAAGAATTGGCAAATGAAACTGAAATGGAGCTGGGTCAGATTGACTGGACCCGCGACAGCGCCGAGGACATAGCGGCCTATGACGGGTTCCGCGCGGCCGCCGAAGCCGTGCAAGAGGGAGATTTCCCTGAAATCGCATTTCTCGAAGACGGATCGATCTTTGCATTGCGCCTGAACGACGTTCTGCCACGCCGCCCTGAACCGCTGGAAAGCGCACGCGACCGTGTCGCCGCTGCCTGGGTACAGGCAGAGACCAATAAAGCCCTTTTGGACAAAGCAAACGCCGCACTGAGCCAACTGGCCACTGATGGTGACTTCGCTGCGACTGGCCTGCCCTTCCGCGTTGAAAACGCGCTGACGCGTACCGCGTTTCTTGATGGCGTCCCCGCCAGTTTCATGAACGAAGTGTTCCAGATGGAACTCGGTGAGTTACGCGTCATTGGTGGAAATGGTGCAGCCTTGCTTGTTCGTCTGGACGAGATTCTGCCCCCCGAGGATTCCGACGAACTGCGCCGGTTGCGCGACGCACTGGCTACGCAGATGGATCAGGCGCTGTCGCAGAATATTTTTGACGCATACGTACGGGACGCTCAGACCCGCGCCCGCCCGGTCGTGGATCAGCAGGCGCTGAACGCCGTGCAGGCGAGCTTTTAAGCGAGACCAAGATGGCCCTGACACCCGATTTCGATACCTTCGCGCGCGCCTATGAAGCGGGCGAAAACCAAGTGGTTTACACACGTCTCGCCGCCGATCTGGACACACCCGTGTCGCTGATGCTCAAACTGACGGGCGCGCAGAAAGATGCGTTCATGCTGGAGTCGGTTACGGGCGGAGAAGTGCGTGGCCGCTATTCGATCATCGGCATGAAACCGGACCTGATCTGGCGCTGCCACGGCGAAACGTCCGCGTTGAATCGTTCGGCGCGGTTCGACGCCGACGCCTTTGTCGCGCAGGACGGCAATCCGATGGACAACCTGCGGGCGTTACTGGCAGAAAGCCGTATTGAGCTGCCAGACGACCTGCCTCAGGCTGCCGCCGGGCTGTTTGGTTATCTGGGCTATGACATGGTCCGGCTGGTCGAATACCTGCCGGACGTGAACCCCGATCCGCTGGGGCTGCCAGATGCGATCATGTTGCGCCCGTCTGTTGTCGCAGTATTGGATGGTGTCAAAGGCGAGGTGACGGTGGTCTCACCCACCTGGGCAAGCGACGGTCAATCTGCCAAAGCTGCCTATGCACAGGCGGCCGAGCGTGTGATGGATGCGGTCCGCGATCTGGAACGCGCGATGCCCGCCGAAACCCGTGATCTGGGCGACGCGCGCGAAGTTGCGGCACCGGTGTCGAACTTCACCAAGTCGGGCTATATGGAAGCGGTTGAAAAGGCCAAGGAATACATCCGCGCTGGCGATATCTTCCAAGTTGTTCCGGCTCAGCGTTGGACGCAGGATTTTCCGCTGCCGCCTTTTGCGCTTTATCGTTCGCTGCGGCGCACCAACCCCTCGCCATTTATGTTCTACTTCAACTTCGGCGGTTTTCAGGTCGTTGGGGCCAGCCCCGAGATTCTGGTGCGTGTGTTCGGCAGCGAAGTCACCATTCGCCCGATTGCAGGCACCCGTCCCCGTGGCGCGACCCCCGAGGAAGACAAAGCGAACGAGCTTGACCTGCTGGCCGATAAGAAAGAGCTGGCCGAACACCTCATGCTTCTGGACCTCGGGCGCAATGATACCGGCCGCGTGTCCAAAATCGGTACGGTTCGCCCGACCGAAGAGTTCATCATCGAACGCTACAGCCATGTGATGCACATCGTGTCCAACGTGGTGGGTGAGCTGGCGGAAGACAAGGATGCCCTGGACGCCTTCTTTGCCGGGATGCCTGCGGGCACCGTCTCGGGTGCGCCGAAAGTGCGGGCGATGGAGATCATTGACGAGCTTGAGCCGGAAAAACGCGGCGTCTATGGCGGCGGTGTTGGCTATTTCAGCGCTGGCGGTGACATGGACATGTGCATTGCCTTGCGCACCGCGATCGTGAAGGATCAGAAACTCTATATTCAGGCTGGCGGCGGTGTTGTCTATGACAGCGACCCCGAGGCCGAGTTCATGGAGACTGTCCATAAGTCAAACGCCATTCGGCGCGCAGCGGAAGATGCCGCTCGGTTCACCGGAAACGGCAACGGTTAAAGAACAAGGCGGCTGATCAGGAGATCGCCGCCTGAATCAAACAGTCACTGCACCTGTTTCATCAAGACGGCCGAGATCGGCGCCATCGCCACCCGGTTCCCGCGATCTTCAAGACCCCACAGCAAAAGGGCTGAGATTGTCTCTGGTCGTACCCGCCCCAGCATGACAACGGTTCCTTCCTGACCCGCCCGGAACGCGGCCTGATCCAGGAACCGGCGCATGATTCTGGGATCCTGTCGCGCCCCATCGATATCGCGGAACACAACGCTGGACGGAATGCCATTGCGAACCGCAAGCTTCTGGACAGTGTTCAGCCCATTGTCCTGTGTGATCAACCCGCGTCCGGTTCCGGCAGCAATTGCCGCGACCTGATCGGCCAGCTTGCGGTTTCCCTGAATGCCGCTGTTCACGCCTTCCAGAATACCCACTGTTTCAGGCAATGTATCCAGCCACACGGACAGGGAAACTTCGGCATCCTGCGCGCTTGCTGCCTCGGGCAAGTCCGCAAGGGCCAGAACTTCGAACCCAGCCGCGCGGTGCCGTGCCATCTTTTCCGCCGCATCCGGATCAGACGGGTTCACGGCAAAGCTGATCGGGTAAGGGAAATCCTGCAACGCTTCGGCGCCGAATGCGCCTTCGTCATCAATCAGAATGATCGACATCAGCGGCTTAGATTCCGGGTTCTCGAACTTGGCAGCAAAACGTTCAATCGGTTTTTCCGCAGATGGCTGTTCGGAAATCGCCTGTTCTGCAACAGGCTCATCATCGCGTTCCGTCAACGGCAGGATACGTTTTCCGACAATCGAACTGGCACTTTCTTCCTGTTCTCCCCCGATCTGAGGCAGCGCAGCAATACGCGGAAGCTCACGGGGCAAGGTATCTTCATCCCCTTCCACCGCAATCGGACTGCTTTCAAATGAATTATCAGTCGTGGTGTCATTTGTTTGTGGATCAGCCTCGACCTGTGGCAACGGATTTGGTTCGGGCTCAAGAACCGCGACCTCGGTCGTATCAGGCTCGGATGGAGGTGCGGGCGTTTCATCAATTACAACCGGCAAGGACTGTTCCTGCTGAACTGCGGGCACCTGGCTGGGCTCGGGCGGCGCAGCGGGGGCTTCGGTCATGACAGACACTTCGGTCGCGACCGATGCAGCGGGCTCGTTCGGAGCCTCAGCCGCTTTGCCAACCTCGGGTTGGGGCTCGGATGACGCTTCCAGCCCGGACAAGTCGGCCAGATCTTCGCTGGCATTATCGGCGGCTTCTGGCGCACGCGGGGCCAGTTCCACCAGATCGGCATCAGAAACATCCTCGGCAAGTTCAGTAGGCGCCTCTGGTGTTTCTGAAATCGTCGGCGCTGGTGCTTCGGTCGCAACAAACGGCGTATTGACCATCGGCGTGTTGAGCGACACGACCGCACCCAAGATCAAAACAACGATCGCCCCTGCGACCATTCCTCCGAAAAATCCGCCCATATTTCCTGCCTTTCGCCTCTTTTCCCTGCCTCGCCCTGCTCTGCGCCATCTGGTGTGGCGCTCGGTCAATTGGAGGCGTCAGAAACCGTATGTCCTCTTGACGCTGCCGCCCAAGCCTGAGCATGTATGTGCGGACATTATACCGTGGCCCGGGGTTGCATCGCCAGCCCGAAATGCCCAAGCGAAGATAAGTGCCCATATGCTGCTGCTGATCGACAACTACGACTCGTTTACCTACAATTTGGTACATTATTTGGGCGAACTTGGTGCCGAAATGGTCATTCGCCGCAATGATGCGCTGGATGTGCAAGAAGCAATGGCCATGAACCCGGCTGGGATCCTGCTAAGCCCCGGCCCCTGCGACCCGGATCAGGCGGGCATCTGTCTGGCTCTGACCGAAGCCGCCGCCGAGACAAAAACACCTCTTTTGGGGGTTTGTCTTGGGCATCAGACCATCGGACAGGCGTTCGGTGGCAAGGTGGTACGATGCCACGAAATTGTGCACGGCAAAATGGGCATCATGCACCACACCGGAAAAGGCGTCTTTGCTGGCCTTCCATCGCCCTTTGAAGCCACACGTTACCATTCGCTGGTGGTCGAGCGCGAGACGCTGCCCGACTGTCTTGAGATCACAGCCGAGCTGGAAGACGGCACGATCATGGGGCTGCAACACAGGGAACTGCCTATTCACGGTGTTCAGTTCCACCCTGAATCGATTGCGTCCGAGCATGGTCACGCCCTTCTCAAGAATTTCCTGCAAGAACTGAAAGTCCCCGCATGAGCGACGCGCTGAAACCGCTGATTGGAGCAGCCGCCGATCGTCCGCTGACCCGTAAAGAGGCCGAGACTGCCTTTGGCATCCTGTTCAACGGCGAAGCCACGCCAAGCCAGATTGGCGGGCTGTTGATGGCCATGCGCACGAGGGGGGAAACGGTTGATGAATATGCCGCGGCCGCGGCTGTGATGCGCGCCAAGTGCAATGCCGTGCGGGCGCCCGAAGGGGCGATCGACATCGTTGGCACGGGCGGGGACGGAAAAGGTACTCTGAATATCTCGACCGCGACGGCCTTTGTCGTCGCAGGCGCTGGCGTGACAGTCGCCAAACACGGCAACCGCAACCTAAGTTCCAAATCAGGCGCAGCGGATGCATTGGGTCAAATGGGCATCAACGTCATGGTTGGCCCGCAAGTCGTTGAAAGCGCATTGAAAGATGTCGGGATCGGATTCATGATGGCGCCGATGCATCACCCGGCTATTGCGCATGTTATGCCCTCGCGGCAGGAGCTGGGAACGCGCACGATTTTCAATATCCTTGGCCCGCTGACCAACCCTGCCGGTGTCAAACGGCAACTGACTGGCGCCTTTAGCCGCGAGTTGATCCGCCCCATGGCTGAAACACTAGGCTTGCTGGGGTCAGATCGCGCGTGGCTGGTGCACGGATCAGACGGGACAGACGAATTGACGATCACCGGTATCAGCTGGGTCGCCGCTTTAGAAGATGACGTGATCAAAGAGGTCGAGCTGCACCCCGAGGATGCCGGCCTGCCTGTGCACCCTTTCGAAGACATCCTCGGCGGAACCCCTGAAGAAAATGCCATCGCATTTCGTGCGCTGCTGGACGGCGCCCCGTCCGCGTATCGTGACGCCGTGTTGCTGAACTCTGCCGCCGCATTAATTGTCGCCGATGCTGCAAGTGATCTGCGCGAAGGCGTGGCCATGGCCGCCGAGAGCATCGACAGCGGTGAAGCCAAAAACAAAATCACGGCCTTGGCCGCCAAGACTCAGGAGGCCGCATGACCGAAACCGTTCTGGACAAGATCAAAGCCTACAAACTGGAAGAGATCGCATCAGACAAGGCTCATAAGTCCTTGGAAACTCTGGAAAGTGAAGCACGCGCCGCTTCGGAAACCCGCGGGTTTGCCGCAGCTCTTCAAGCTGCGTCCCGGCAAGGTTACGGCCTGATTGCCGAGGTCAAGAAAGCCAGCCCCTCCAAGGGTTTGATCCGGCCAGATTTTGATCCGCCTGCCTTGGCCAAGGCCTATGAAGAAGGCGGTGCTGCGTGTTTGTCCGTGCTCACCGACACGCCGAGCTTTCAGGGTGCCAAGGAATATCTAACACAAGCGCGTAACGCGACATCTCTGCCCGCTTTGCGTAAGGATTTCATGTATGACCCTTATCAGGTGGTCGAGGCACGTGCTTTGGAAGCCGACTGTATTCTGATCATCATGGCATCCGTCAGCGATGATCAGGCAGCCGAGTTGGAACAAACCGCTTTCGATTGGGAGATGGACGTTCTGATTGAGGTTCACGACCAAGCCGAGCTTGAACGCGCAGCCCAACTGAAAAGTCCTTTGATCGGCATAAACAACCGCAATCTCAAGACCTTCGAAACCACTCTTGATACGACTCGGCGCTTATCCAAACTGGTACCGGCAGACCGTACTATCGTCTGCGAAAGCGGGTTGGGCACGCCAGAAGATTTGCGGGATATTGCGCGCTATGGCGCCCGGTGCTTTTTGATCGGCGAAAGCCTGATGCGTCAGGACGATGTCGAAGCGGCCACCCGCCACATCCTGTCCAATCCGCTTATCCCCGGAGTGATGTGATGCCGCTGACCCATTTCGATGCTCAAGGTCAGGCGCATATGGTCGACGTCTCGGGCAAAGAGGTCACAGATCGTTTAGCCGTGGCTGTGGGTCACGTTAAGATGGCACCGGAAACCTATGAAATCATTTCAGAACAACGCGCCGCTAAGGGCGATGTTTTGGGCGTTGCCCGCCTGGCCGGCATCATGGGTGCAAAAAAGACGCCGGATCTGATCCCGCTCTGCCATCCTTTGCCAGTAACTAAGGTTGCCGTTGAACTGACCCTCGACCCGGATCTGCCGGGAGTTCAGATCGAAGCAACGGTCAAAACGTCAGGTCAAACCGGAGTTGAGATGGAGGCCCTGACCGCCGTTTCCACCGCGGCCTTGACTGTGTACGACATGACCAAAGCCGTCGACAAAGCGATGGAAATTGGCGGCATTCATTTAAGTCTTAAAGACGGCGGAAAATCAGGACGTTACGAGGCGAAATGATTACCGTCGAAGAAGCGCGCGCCCTGCTGTTCGATCTTGTCGGCCCTCTACCTTCGGAACAGGTTCCCCTGGCCCAGTCTGCGGGACGTGTTCTGTCGCACGAGGTTGTGGCAACGCGCGACCAGCCGCCATTTGCGGCATCTTCGATGGATGGCTATGCCGTCAAAGCCGACGAAGTCGAGCTTCATGCCATGTTCAAAGTGGTGGGCGAATCCGCTGCGGGTCGTCGTTTCGACGGCTCGGTGGGCCCCGGTCAGGCCGTGCGTATCTTTACCGGCGCTCCGGTTCCCGAGGGCGCGGATTTCGTTGTGATTCAGGAAGATACCGACCGGCGTGGCGATCTGATCACGATCACAGACGACCCCGGCCCCAAAACGAACATCCGCCCTGCCGGTGTGGATTTTAAGACAGGCACCCCCATCACGGCACCGCGTTTGATCCGCGCCGAAGACATTGCACTGATGGCTGCGATGAATGTCGCGCGGGTCCCGGTTTTTCGAAAACCCGTCATTGCCCTGATCTCGACCGGCGACGAACTTGTCATGCCCGGCGAAGAACCGGGACCGGACCAGATTATCGCGTCAAACACGTTTGGACTGCGGGCATTGCTTGAGGGGCTCGGTGCTGTGGTTCGTGTCCTTCCGATTGCACGGGATACGGTCTCATCACTTGAAACGGCTTTTCACCTGGCACGAGGGGCCGATCTCGTCGTGACGATTGGCGGTGCGTCGGTTGGGGACTACGACCTTGTGTCTGACGTTTCGCAGGGGCTGGGGATGGATCGGTCTTTCTACAAGATCCGAATGCGCCCCGGAAAACCTCTGATGGCTGGTCGCATGGGTGACACCGCGATGGTCGGGCTTCCGGGGAACCCGGTCAGCGCGATGGTCTGTGGCTATCTGCTCCTTGCCCCGATGGTGCGGCGGATGCTGGGGCTGGAAATGGTTCTGCCACCCTTTCGCTCTGCCCGGTTGACCGAACCACTGTCACAAAACGGCCCGCGCGAGCATTACATGCGTGCGGTTCTAAGCGAAACGGGTATCCAGGCCTGTGCAGATCAGGACAGCTCTCTGCTCAGCGTTCTGGCGCAGGCAAACGCCCTTTTGGTCCGTCCCCCGAACGACCCCGCCCGCAAGGCCGGGGAAACGGTTCGATACCTGCCGATCTGAGCTTCGCCCAAATTCATTGACACAAAACGTGAACATGCGTAGAACAAAAGAAAACGCATGAGCGACGAGGTGTGAGCAATGCTGACCAAGAAGCAATTGGATTTGTTGAAATTCATCCAAAAACGCGTGCAGGCGGACGGTGTTCCGCCCAGTTTCGATGAAATGAAGGCCGCGCTTGACCTGCGGTCGAAATCCGGCATCCACAGGCTGATCACTGCGCTGGAGGAACGCGGCTTTATCCGTCGCCTCGCGCATCGTGCCCGCGCGATTGAAATTGTGAAACTTCCTGAAAGCCTTGGCGGTGAACCAACTGCCGGATTTTCACCCCGCGTGATCGAAGGTGACCGGCCCAAAGGCCCCCGCCCGGCCAATATTGAACCGGTTGCGGTGGACGCGTTGGAATTGCCGGTGATGGGCCGGATCGCGGCGGGTGTCCCTATTGAAGCGATCAGTCACGTGTCACATCACGTGGCGGTCCCCGGCCCCATGGTTTCCGGGAAAGGCCAGTACTATGCGCTTGAGGTTCGCGGTGACTCGATGATCGACGCGGGCATCAATGACGGTGATGTGGTTGTCATCCGCGAAACCGCGACTGCTGATAACGGAGATATCGTGGTTGCACTGGTAGAAGATCAGGAAGCGACGCTGAAACGCTTTTTCCGCCGCGGCAACGCTATTGCTCTCGAAGCGGCCAACCCGGCTTATGAGACGCGCGTTCTACCTGAAGAAAAGGTCAAGGTTCAGGGTCGCCTAGTCGGTCTGATCCGAACCTATTGATCCGGATTCAAACGACGGTCCCCGACGGGCTTCGGGGACCAGAGCCTGTGACCTGTCAGTTCCGCGCTTGAAGTCAACTTTCCGTCCGACAATGACAGGCTGCCGGTTTCGGTCAGGTGATCCGGATCGAAGACGGCGCACGCTCCCTCAAGGGTCAGCGCAACTGTCGAAACAATGATCTGGTTGTTCTTGCATTCGTCGAACGCGTGCGCGGCCTTTTTGCCCGAGATATGGATGATTTCCATATCCTGATATGGGTACCGCTGAACGGTGCTGCTGTCCGGCCATCTGCCTGCTGCCGCGATCTGATCGGCACCGTCACCGTCATTCTCAAGCCAGACGCTGGCAACAAACCCGCTGCCTTTGCTTCTGCTCAAAGCCCGGCCCTGAGCGGTCATCACGCCGACTAACCCCCCGTTTTCTGCGATCAGAACATCTGGCCTGTGGCCCGAGTTCCAAAGCAGAAATGACAGAACGACGGGCCCGACCCCGTACCAACGCGCGCGCCCTTGCCACAAGGCCAGCCACAAAGCACCAACAGCAACAAGTGGCAATACATACCAGGGCGGGCTAACTACGAAACCCTGAGCACCGTCCAGGTGCGACACCCAGTTTGACACCCCCAAGATCCAATGCAGCGCCCAGCCCATAACGGTCAGCGGAAAAGCCTCCAATCCAAATGGGGCGGCCAGTGCGGCGACAACCGCCGCAGGCACAACTAATAAGCCCATGACGGGTACGGACAGAAGGTTCGCCAGCAATCCATAGTGAGACATCGTATTGAAATGCGCAGCGCCAATTGGGGCCGTGGCAAGCCCGGCTATCGCCGAGGACATCACCACACCAGCAATCGGTTTCAACCAATTCGGGCCGGGTAACGGACCCACCTGTTGCAATGCGCCGAAGACGGCAACCAGGGCTGTCGTTGCCGCAAAGGACATCTGAAACCCCGGACTCAGCAGCGACTCGGGCCAAAGAACCAGAACGATCAGCGCAGCAACGGAAACCGCACGCAACGAGATCGCGCGCCTGTCGATCAACACGGCCCCCAGCATGACACTGACCATGACATAGGCGCGTTCGGTTGCGATATTCCCGCCGGACAACAGCAAATAAATCGTCGCCGCGATCAGCGCGAGCACAGCCGCAACTTTTCGGACAGGTAACCGCAGCGCCACGAAGGGGATCAGTGACAAACCAATACGGCAGGCCACGAAAACAAAACCCGTCAGTAACCCCATGTGAAGCCCGGAAATGGCAAGCAAATGCGCCAGGTTCGACGCGCGCAGGGACAAGAGCGTCTCCTGCCCCATACCACTGCGATCACCTGTGGTGACGGCAGCGGCAAACCCACCGATTTCTCCGGGCAGGATTTGTTTCACTCGCCGCGATATGGCCATTCGGATTGCGGTAATTCGAACACCGCCAATACCGTCCTTGACTGGCGCAATCGTCAATACAGGAACGCGGGTATACCCGACCGCACCCAGCTCCTGAAACCAGGCATGGCGACGAAAATCGAACCCGCCAGGTTCAACCGGGCCCTGCGGCGGCGAAAGATGCGCTGTGGTCATGATCCGTTGCCCAGGCGCAAAAGGGTCTGTTGCGCCATGAACAGAAAGACGGATGCGTTGCGGCCTGCGCTCCTGCGGTACGTCCCCTACGCGCACCTGATCGAGCGTCAACCGCAACGCATCCGAGGCAGACCGATCCATGGCGACGACCCTCCCCTCGACAGGGCCATAGTACCGCCAGGACAGAACCGGTTCTGCCACCATATGGGCGCGAGTGCCCGCCAGTATGACACCGACCGCAATCAGCGCCCCCCCGGTCGCTAACGCTCCCATCCCCGGTGGCAGCCGGCGGCTCAGGACGACAAGAGCCAGGAACAAGCAAGAAAGACCAGCGTATACCGGCCAGCCAGGCTCGCTCCGGGCACCGAAATAGAGACCGATCCCCGTTGCCAGCATGACTGGCGTCCACGGAAACAGGTACCCTGTCTGGTGCAGCAGCGCGGCCTCGACCCGTGCAAGAACACGCATGGTTGCCCCCGTCCTTCGGGCTCGTTAGACAGGCGTCAAACTATGCCAGATACGGTTACCAAAAGGTTAATCCTCAACATGTCCGAACAGGTCGTCACACGTTTTGCCCCCTCGCCCACAGGTTTTCTGCACATCGGTGGCGCACGCACCGCATTGTTCAATTGGCTTTATGCCCGCGGACGTGGTGGAAAGTTCCTGCTGCGGATCGAAGATACCGACCGGGAGCGCTCGACCCCCGAGGCAACCACCGCGATCCTTCAGGGTATGGAATGGCTGGGACTGGATCATGATGGCGATGTAATCAGCCAGTTCGAAGGAGCTGCCCGGCATGCCGAAGTCGCGCACCAGCTTCTGGCCGAGGGAAAGGCATATAAATGCTTCTCGACGCAGGACGAAATTGCCGCCTTTCGGGAACAGGCGCGGGCCGAGGGCAAGTCGACCCTGTTCCGCAGCCCCTGGCGTGACGCTGATCCTTCGGCTCTTCCCGAACTGCCATTTGTCATTCGCATCAAGGCTCCGCAGGACGGTACAACAGTGATCCGCGATCAGGTTCAGGGCGACGTGACCATTCGCAACGACCAACTGGACGACATGGTTCTGCTGCGTTCCGACGGGACACCGGTCTACATGCTGGCAGTGGTGGTCGACGATCATGATATGGGTGTTACCCATGTCATTCGCGGCGATGACCACCTCAATAACGCGGCGCGCCAGATGATGATCTATGAGGCAATGGGCTGGGATGTTCCGGTCTGGGCCCATATTCCGCTGATCCACGGGCCAGACGGTAAGAAATTGTCCAAACGCCATGGCGCGCTTGGCGCGCAGGAGTATCAGGCCATGGGCTATCCTGCCGCCGGGATGCGCAACTATCTGGCCCGTCTGGGCTGGAGCCATGGTGACGATGAATTCTTTACTGATGCACAGGCAAAGGAGTGGTTTGATCTGAACGGCATCGGCAAAAGCCCTGCCCGGTTTGATCTGAAAAAACTGGAAAACCTGTGTGGTCAACACATCGCCATTTCTGAGGATGCTGCGTTGCAGCATGAAATCGGAGCCTACCTGGCCGCAGCTGCTTTACCACCCCTGACAGATTCACAATCGAGTGATTTGGAACGTGCGATGTATTGCCTCAAGGATCGGGCGCGGACTTTTCCTGAACTCCTTGAAAAGGCTCACTTTGCCTTGACGGAACGCCCAATCGTTCCCGACGAGAAAGCCGCAAAGGCGCTGGCATCTGTATCCGACGGTATACTGGAAGAATTGACGCCGCAGTTGCAAAATGCTAGCTGGTCTCGAGACGAACTGGAGGAGACCCTGAATTCCTTTGCCGAGTCAAAGGAGCTCACGTTCGGCAAGCTCGCTGGCCCACTCAGGGCCGCCTTGGCTGGTCGGGCCGTCACGCCTTCGGTTTTTGACATGATGCTTGTGCTGGGACGGGATGAAACCCTGGCGCGGCTTTCAGAAGCAGCGAAATAACCCGAATTTCATAAACGGGTAACGCTGCTCCGCTAACACCCGGACTGCGCGAAAGCGCGCAGTCGTTGCCCGCACTGCCCGAGGTTTCTTTGGCATGCGTATGAATGAAGAAGGGATAACCATGACAGACAGCAACAAAACAGCCACTCTGACCGTTCACGGCAAAGAGTATGAGTTGCCGGTTCATACCCCGACCGCCGGTCCGGATGTCATTGATATTCGGAAGCTTTACGGTCAGGCAGGGGTATTCACCTATGATCCCGGTTTCACTTCAACCGCAAGCTGTGACAGCACAATAACCTTTATCGATGGTGAAAAAGGCGAGTTGCTGCACCGTGGCTACCCGATCGACCAACTGGCAGAGAAATCGCACTTTCTTGAGGTCTGCTATCTGCTGCTCTACGGAGAGCTGCCGGTCGCAAAAGATCTGGAGAAATTCGAAACCACGATCACCCGCCACACCATGCTGCATGAGCAGATGCAGTATTTCTACCGTGGTTTCCGCCGCGACGCGCATCCCATGGCCATTATGGTCGGTGTTGTCGGCGCAATGTCAGCCTTCTATCACGATTCGACCGATATCGCGGACCCGCATCAGCGCGAGGTCGCCTCGCATCGCCTGATCGCCAAAATGCCGACAATCGCCGCATGGGCTTATAAATACCACACGGGGCAGCCCTTCGTGTATCCGCGCAATGACTTGGATTATGCGTCTAACTTCCTGCGCATGTGTTTCAGCGTTCCTGCCGAAGAATATGAGGTCAACCCGATCCTCAGCCGCGCGATGGACCGTATCTTAACGCTTCACGCAGACCACGAGCAGAATGCGTCAACGTCCACCGTGCGTCTGGCGTCGTCATCGGGCGCAAATCCGTTTGCATGCATCGCCGCTGGTATTGCCTGCTTGTGGGGGCCGTCCCATGGTGGCGCCAACCAGGCATGTCTGGAAATGTTGGAAGAGATCGGCACCGTAGATCGCATTCCCGAATTCATCGCCCGTGCCAAAGACAAGAACGACCCGTTCCGCCTGATGGGCTTTGGCCACCGCGTGTACAAAAACTTTGACCCACGCGCAAAGGTGATGAAGCAGTCGGCCGACGAGGTTCTGGATCTGCTGGGCATTGAAGACAACCCTAAACTGCAGGTTGCTAAAGAGCTGGAACGCGAAGCGCTGGAAGACCCGTATTTCGCCGACAAAAAACTGTTCCCGAACGTTGACTTCTATTCGGGTATCATCCTCGAGGCGATGGGTTTCCCGACCTCAATGTTCACACCAATCTTTGCACTTTCGCGGACTGTTGGCTGGGTCAGCCAGTGGAAAGAAATGATTGAAGATCCACAGAACAAGATCGGCCGCCCGCGTCAGTTGTACCTGGGTGAGACGCTGCGCGATTACGTGGACATCGAAAACCGCTGATCCATCAAAGCACGCAATAAATCCAGAAGGCCCCGGTTAAACCGGGGTCTTTTGCTTTCGATACTGAAGCAGCGGACGGTTGGGTATTTGGTTTCAGAACAAGCTCATTTGATCCCCGGGTTGCGGCGGAACTGCAAACCGGTCGCATCGTAACGGAGCGGATTTTATAGAAAGCCCCAGTCTTTTGCAGGTTTTAGCGAACCTCAGGGCGATGAGCTCGGCATATTCCCCTTCACCCCGCATCCTGTGCCCCCAGCGCGGGTCATAATCCCGCCCACCATGCATTTCGCGCAGCTTGGACATGACCTTTTCTGCACGGGCGGGTTCGTGCTCTGCCAGCCAGTCCTGCCAAAGCTGCGAGACTTCGCGGGGCAATCGCAACATGATCCAGCTTGCCGCATCTGCGCCCGCCTCTTTTCCGGCGCCCAACAGGTTTTCCAACTCATGATCTGTCAGCCCAGGCACAATAGGCGAGGTCATTACGCGAACCGAAACGCCCGCATCGGTCAACGCTCTGATCGTCTGCAACCGACGGGCCGGAGACGGTGCGCGGGGCTCCATCCGCCGGGACAGACCCGCATCCAGCGTGGTAAGCGAAATACCGACCCGCACCAATCCCCGGCTGGCCATGTCAGCCAAAATATCCAGATCACGCTCGATCAATGTTCCTTTGGTCACGATTGCGACCGGGTGGTTGAACTCTTGCAAGACCTCAAGGCAAGACCTTGTAATCAGTCTGTTTTTTTCAATGGGCTGGTATGGGTCAGTGTTTGTCCCGATTGCGATCGTGGCGACCTTGTAGGACTTTGCCGACAGTTCCTTGCGCAGAACAATGCTCATGTTGGGGCGCGCAACAAGGCGAGTTTCGAAATCCAATCCTGCGGACAAGCCCAGAAAGGCGTGGCTGGGTCTGGCAAAACAATAGACACAGCCATGCTCGCACCCCCGATACGGATTGATCGAACGGTCAAAAGGCAAATCGGGTGAACGGTTATAGGTGATGGCACTGCGCGCCACCTCATCCCGCGTCTCGGTTCGCAGGGGCGGCAAGTCTTCATTGATGTCCCACCCGTCATCAACAGCCTGCGTTGCAAACCGTTCAAACCGCCCAGCAGTATTGGACGCCACCCCCCTTGCCTTGACGACATACCCGATGCTCACGATATATTTGTTCCCTATTTGTTCTTGCCGTACGATAAGCGTGAAACAAAACCTGTGCAAGCCAACCCTTCGAAGAAACAGGAACGCACAGATGAAAAATAAACAGGATAATATTGCAGACTTTTCAATCGAGCCGGTGCCATTTTTGGCATATAGGTCGGTCCCGAAACGACCAACGTCGCAATCGTCACAGTCAGAATGCGACGTTTTGGCCAAAACGGAAAAAATGCCACCACGGGCCGATGGCCCGCCCAGCACAGGGAATACCCCATGTCCGACGAAGAAGATATCGTCCTGTCCGAACTGAATGATGACGAACTGGTCGATCAGATGTTCGACGATCTCTATGACGGATTGAAAGAAGAGATCGAAGAAGGCACCAATATCCTGCTGGAACGCGGATGGACGCCGTATGACATCCTGACCAAGGCTCTGGTTGGCGGCATGACCATTGTGGGCCATGACTTCCGCGACGGCATTCTGTTTGTACCTGAGGTTCTGCTGGCGGCCAACGCGATGAAAGGCGGCATGTCGATCCTCAAGCCGCTGCTGGCTGAAACCGGTGCTCCGCGTGTTGGCAAAATGGTTATCGGCACCGTGAAGGGCGACATCCACGATATCGGCAAGAACCTTGTGTCGATGATGATGGAAGGCGCAGGCTTCGAAGTTGTCGATCTGGGAATCAACAACCCGGTCGAGAATTATCTGGAAGCACTGGAAACGGAACAGCCCGACATTCTGGGCATGTCCGCCCTGCTGACCACCACGATGCCTTACATGAAAGTCGTTATCGACACCCTGGTCGAACAGGGCGTGCGCGATGACTACATTGTTCTGGTCGGTGGCGCGCCGCTGAACGAAGAGTTCGGCAAAGCCATCGGTGCAGACGCCTACTGCCGTGACGCTGCTGTTGCAGTGGAAACCGCCAAGGATTTCGTGGGCCGCAAACACAACCAACTGGCTGGCTAAGACCACTCAGGTTTTTCTTGAAAGGCCGTCCGTTTTGGGCGGTCTTTTTCGTTTTGTTGCACCGCCTCCGTCTTTAGGCGTCTTGATTATCCAATTGTATACGAAAGTGCGGTTAAAAACCGAAACGCCCAAGTTTCGGGGGTCCCGTGCCGCAGTCATTCACAGCCATTTCGTTGGGCAAACTCGCCGATATCGATCGTGTTGAGGGCAATTACGTCGCTGAAAACGCCTCCGCGCTTGTTGGGCAAACCTTCGGTTACACGGACGCGCCATTATCGCACAACAGCGTGACATGGAGCGCCGTAGGAAACCCCGGCTCTGCCTATGACATGAACAACATGTCTGCCAATGATCGGTTTTCGATCGACGGCGGCGCGCCGCAAACCTTTGATGGCACATCAGTTTACCACGCCACTGTCACTTATTTCGACGGCACAAGTGCAAACATTACTGCCGTTGTCGCGCAGGATGTGGATGGCAACACATATCTGGTGCCAGAGTTCTCGGACAACGCAGATCAGGCCGCTCTGGAAGCGGGGCCTATACACTCGATCACCTTCAACAGTCTTGCCGGTAATCGGTATTCGGGACTGGTGTCAAGCCGCGAGGACTGGGATCTGGTCCCGTGCTTTACGCCCGGAACGTTGATCAGAACACGGAAGGGAGAACGCCCGGTAGAAACGCTGCGTCCCGGCGACCGGGTTGAAACCCTTGACCACGGGTTTCAAACGGTGCGTTGGGCCGGGCAACGGCGGGTTCAGGCCGCAGGCACGTTCGCGCCGGTTCTGTTCAAGGCAGGCGCATTTGGAAACGCACGCGACCTTCTGGTGTCGCAGCAACACAGGATGCTGCTCTGGAACTGGCGCTTGGAACTGCATACCGGCTATTCCGAAGCGCTGGCCCCCGCCAAACACTTAGTCAATGGACATGACATCATCCTCAAACCCGGCGGGGTCGTAACCTATATCCATCTGCTGTTTGATCAGCATGAGTTGCTCTGGTCGGAAGGCTGCCTGAGCGAGAGCTTTCATCCCGGCGCCCAAACCTGGAACGCACTTGATCGGTCGGCCCGACAGGATATCCTATCGTTGTTTCCCGAGTTATTGAAGCAAGGTATCGCCGCCTACGGCCCGCCCGCGCGGCCTCTGTTATCGGCATTCGAAACACGAACGTCGGCAGCCTGACACGAGATGTCGGAAGAAGGCTTGCCTGCAAGCTGTTTTCGTTCTCTTGTGCCATGAGCCCATAAGGAAGCCGACCTATGCCAAGCGATACGCTACCGGATGATGCAAGCCTCACAACCAAAGGCTATGACGGCGTGGAAAACGCAGGCATCCTGCTGATCGCCTGCGGGGCACTTGCGCGCGAAATTCTGGATATCAAAACGCGCAACGGCTGGGATCACATGGCTCTGACCTGCCTGCCTGCAATCCTGCATGTTCATCCGGAACGGATCACGCAGGCAGTTGAAGACACCGTGGCCAAACACCGCGACAGGTTCGAAAAAATCTATGTGGTTTACGCTGATTGCGGAACCGGAGGTCTGCTGCAATCCGCCTGCGAAAAACTGGGCGTCGAGATGGTAAAAGGCCCTCATTGCTATTCGTTCTTCGAAGGCAATCAGGCCTTTCAAGAACGCGGCGAGGACGAAACAACTGCCTTCTACCTGACTGACTTTCTGGCCCGCCAGTTCGACGCATTTGTCTGGAAACCACTGGGCCTGGATCGCCACCCGGAACTGCGGGACATGTATTTCGGCAACTACACCAAACTGATTTATCAGGCCCAGATCGACGATCCGAAACTGACCGAACGCGCACGGAAATGCGCGGACCGCATGGGATTGGCGTTCGAACGTCGTTTCACCGGCTACGGCGATCTGGAAACCACTTTGTCAGACTGGGCAAACCGCCCCGAGTGACCTCAGGCGTTTTCCTGCGCGACCTGGCGGATGCGTTCGATCATGGCCCGCAATCCATTGGACCGCTGCGCTGACAGATGATCGTTCAAGCCCAGTCGGGCCAGTTCTGCCGCCGCATCGACCTGCGGCACCTCGGTCACCGGCAGTCCGTTGTATAGGGACCGAAGCACGGCGATCAGCCCGCGAACGATCAGCGCATCACTGTCGCCATCAAATTTGAACACACCTGCTTCGATCATCGGATGCAGCCAGACCTGACTGGCACAGCCGTGAACCTTTGTCGCCGGAACTTTCAACGCGTCATCCAAAGGCTCCATCGCCTTGCCCTGTTCGATGACATGGCGATACCGGTCTTCCCAGTCTTCGAGAAACTCGAAATCCTCGACAATGTCTTCAAAGGCAGGCGTGGCCATGGCGCAGTGATCCTTTCGTTGAAATCACAATGTGACCTATGCCGACGACCACCTGCTGTCCAGCCCCAGCTGTGGCTTTTCAACGCGAAGAAATTACGCTAACCCATTGTCTGAATTCGTGTGAAAAGCAGTGGGTCCATGCAAAAGTCTCTGTCCGTTCTTATCATCGCCATGCTGACCCTGACTGCCTGCGGCAGCTGGCGCGACTCGCGGGTGAATCCGTCAAACTGGTTTGGCTCCAGCCGGTCTGTGAAGCCTGAAACGCCGTCGGACCCAAATGCCGCCGATGCTTTGGTTCCCAAGACAAGAGAGGGAAGAGGCCTGTTTTCGCGCCCAGACGCCGAAGATACCAGCATTCCAATCGCCAAAATCGATGAGCTGCGGATCGAGCCAATTCCGTCGGGCGCGATCATCTATTCCTCTGGCACCGCGCTTCGGCAGGGTGCCTATAACGCACGCTTGGTTTCGGTTAATTCAGAAGAAAACAAAGAAAAGGGAATTCTGGAGTTTGTATTCCGCGTGAATTACCCCAGCACAGATACCCCGCAAGGATCTGAACGAACAAGAATGGTGTCGGATGCCATTAATGTCTCGACCCAGGATCTTGAAGGCATTCGTCTGATCCGTGTTGTCGGGCAACAGAATACTTTGGAATCGCGGCGGCGGTAATCGCCGCTAAAGCGAGACGACCTTGACCGCCTGCCCTTTGGCCGCCAGCGCGATTTTCCCCTCGCACAGCTTTAGTGCGTCTTCCCCAAAGACCTCGTAACGCCATCCCGACATCGCGGGCAGTTCTCGTTCGCCAGCGGCAATCTGGTCCAATTCGGAACTTGTTGCGATCAGCTTGGCCGCAACGCCTGAGCTTTCAGTTTTGGATTTCAGCAGAACCCGAAGCAAGTCGGCCAAAGCCGGGTTGACCTTCAGGTTATCCCGGGAATTGTCGATCTTCGGCAGATTTTCCTGCGGACAATTTGTGCCCTTCGTCACCGCAGCAAGAATACCTTCGGCAATCGGGCCCTTGCGCGCCTCGCGCAGCAAAAGGCGTGATCCACCGAGATCGGCGACTGTCTTGGGCTTGGTCGACGCCAGTTCGATCAAGGCATCATCCTTGAACACCCGGTTGCGCGGCACGTTATGTTCCTGCGCATACCTTTCGCGGAACTGCGCCAGCTCGCGTACAACAGCCAGGAACTTGGCCGAATTCGTTCGCGTCTTGACCCGCTTCCAGGCCTCTTCGGGACGAATGTCATACGTGGCAGGCTGCGTCAGCGTACGCAGCTCTTCAGCCACCCAGTGGCTGCGCATCGTCTTCTTGAGTTCCGCGGAAAGATATTCGTAGATCCTGCGAAGATGCGTCACATCCGCCAGTGCATATGTTTTCTGCGCCTCTGTCAAAGGGCGGCGGGACCAATCGGTGAACCGCGAAGTCTTGTCGACGCCCTGTTTGCAGATCTTCCGCACCAGCGTCTCATAGCCGACCTGCTCACCAAACCCGCAGACCATAGCGGCGACCTGTGTGTCGAACAACGGGTTGGGGAACACACCGGCCTCGACCCAGAATATCTCAAGATCCTGACGCGCGGCGTGGAACACCTTGACCACGTTCTCGTTTCGGAAAAGCTCATACAGCGGTTCGAGAGACAGGCCATCAACCAGCGGATCAACCAGAACCGCGCTGTCTTCATCATCAGAGGGAAGCGCCAGTTGCACGAGGCACAGTTTCGAATAATAGGTCCGCTCGCGCAGAAACTCGGTATCGACTGTGATATATGGATAGCTTGCGGCCGCCTTGCAGAAATCGGCCAGTTCTTGCGTCGTCATCAGAGTTTTCATGCGCCGTACTAGTTTTGCTCTTGCTCTTGTGAGTGCCCGTAAATTCCCTCGCCCCCAAGCGATACCGACGACCATAGGACGATTTTCAGGCGAGTGTAAATCACCCTCGGAACCTCACGGCATGAGAACGGGTGACCTGTTGCCTTCGGCAAAGCGGCGCAGCACCGCTGGATAAAGTTCATGTTCCCGGATCAGAACTTTTGAAGCCAGAGTTTCCGGGGTATCCGCTGGTTCGATACCCACACGCGCCTGACCCAGAATCGGGCCATCATCCAGCGCCGCTGTCACCTCATGGACCGAGCAGCCATGTTCCGTATCGCCCGTTTCAATTGCGCGGGCGTGGGTGTGTAACCCCTTGTATTTGGGCAGCAATGAAGGGTGAATGTTTAGCATTCGCCCCTGAAAGCGGGTTACGAAATCCGCGGTCAGGACCCGCATGAACCCGGCCAGGCAGACAATATCCGGCCGCGCGTCTTCCAAGGGCTTCAGCAACTCAGCCTCAAAGGCTGTGCGATTGCCCTTGAATGGCCGGTGATCGACCACTGCGGTCGGAATGCCACGGTCCGCAGCTTTTTTCAACCCGCCCGCCTGCGCATCGTTGGACAGGACCAAACAGGGCCGCGCCGGATGATCACCGGTCATGCTGTCGACAAGCGACACCATGTTGGACCCGCCGCCCGAAATCAGGATCGCGACGCGCTTGTGGCTCACAGCAGTTTGCCCGAATAAGCAACTCCGGGCGTTTCGGTGATAGTACCAATCTGCGCCACCGTCTCGCCAGCCTCGGCCAGCAAGGTCGAAAGCTGATCGGCCTTATCCGGGTCGCAAACCATGATCAGACCGATGCCACAGTTGAAGGTCTTGAGCATCTCAGCTTCCGCGATACCACCAGTCTGCGCCATCCAGCTGAAAACAGACGGCAATTGCCAGCTGCCCAGATCAATCTGTGCCCCCAACCCATCCGGCAATACGCGCGGCAGGTTCTCGGTCAGACCGCCACCGGTGATATGGGCCAGCGCGTGAACGCCACCTTCGCGGATCGCGGACAGGGCCGGTTTGACATAAAGGCGCGTCGGCGTAAGCAGCACCTCGCCCAATGAACCTTCACCAAAAGGGCACGGTGCATCCCAGCCCAGACCAGACAGTTCGACCAGTTTACGTACCAGTGAATACCCGTTGGAATGCACTCCGTTCGACGCCAGACCAAGCAGCACATCCCCCGCCTGCACCCCCGAAGGCAGGTCAGCGCCGCGTTCCATTGCCCCGACCGAGAACCCGGCCAGATCGAAATCGCCATCAGGGTACATGCCGGGCATCTCGGCAGTTTCGCCACCAATCAGAGCACAGCCGGATTGCGCACACCCTTCGGCAATTCCTTCAATGATCCGCGCGGCCGTGTCTGTGTCCAACTTGCCTGTCGCGAAATAGTCGAGAAAGAACAAGGGCTCGGCCCCCTGACAGATCAGGTCATTGACACACATGGCCACCAGATCGATGCCAACCCCGTCCACGACGCCGGTGTCGATCGCAATTCGCAGTTTTGTACCAACCCCATCCGTGGCACCAACCAGAATGGGATCCTGGTACCCGGCAGCTTTCAGGTCGAACAGTGCGCCGAAACCGCCCAGACCGCTCATCACGCCGGGGCGGTTGGTTCGCTTTGCTGCGGGTTTGATCCGGTCAACCAGAGCATTGCCCGCGTCAATATCCACGCCTGCATCGGCATAGGTGATTCCGTTCTTGCCCGCTGTCATGGCCAGTTCCTTTTGAATGCTTTGCGGGCGGGTTATTCGATTGTGGCGTTTGTTGCAACGGTCAGGCTTGACGCGGCTGTTCACCGTGATACGCAATGCGCCTAGGCGGGCCTGTAGCTCAATTGGTTAGAGCAGAGCGCTCATAACGCTTTGGTTGGGGGTTCGAGTCCCTCCGGGCCTACCAAATCACCGCCACTTGCCTTGAACACCCCGCACATCTCACTGGTTTTGTTTGCGTTTTTGACAACAAGCATTCATCCTGTCCCGTGCAACCTGTCCAAACGCGGTTCGAATTTAAAGGCATTGGTCCAGTTCGCAGATTTCCAGTTTCGATCAAAGCGTCCTTGGGTGACAGGTCTTGCTGAAATGCTCCAAAATCTTGTCGCGGGAATCCAGACGCACAAATTGTCATATTGGCGCGAGTTTGAACCGGTAGAGGTGTCAGTTTACCGGCCAATAATGATATCCGCGCACAAACCGCCCAAGCGTTCACTTTTGGCCAGTCTCAGGGTGCCACCATGGGCCCGTGCAACATCCGCCACGATTGCCAAACCCAAACCCACGCCACTGCCTTGATTCTGGTTGCGCGCAGGGTCGAGCCGCGTAAAGGGTTTGACGGCCTCTGTGCGCTGCTCTGCGGGAATTCCGGGGCCATCATCTTCGACACGGATGCGCAGCGACTTGGAATTCAGCGACAGGCTGACCTCAGCCCGGCTGCCGTAGCGCACGGCATTTCCGATCAGGTTTTCGACGGCCCGCCGAACGGCCATTGGGCGCAGCATTGCCGTTCCCTGCCCCTCGACAGCGACCAGTTCGGCCGGATGCCCGGCTCGTGTCGCGTCATCTACAATCTGTCGAACAAACTCAGCCGGATTGATTTCCTCAGGCGATCCTTCGGACGCCCCGCGCGAGAATTCGAGGAATGCATCAACCAAGGACTGCATTTCCGCCACGTCCTGTAACAAAGGTCGTGCCTCGTCCTCGGGCAGCATGGCCAGTCCAAGCTTCAGGCGGGTCAGAGGTGTGCGCAGATCATGGCTGACGCCGGACAACATCAGCGTCCGTTGTTCGATCTGACGTTCGATCCGTGATCGCATATCCAGAAACGCATTCCCCGCCGCGCGTACCTCGATGGCACCGCCCGGTGAGTACGGTACGCTCCGCCCTCGTCCAAACGCCTGCGCCGCATCGGCCAGCCGTGTGATGGGGCGCAACTGGTTTCGCATGTACAGAAATGAAATCGAGGTCATGATGATCGCGAAAAACAGCATCGTCACGATCAACTGATGCGGCGCCGCTGGCGACAATCTGCGCCGGTCGAAGGTCAGTTCCAGCACCCCCAGATGCGTATCCAGATACAAACGCGCCTCGCGGCTGCTTGGCAACGCAACAGCACTCAGCTCCGGCAGCCTTGCACGAAGTTCTGCCTCGACCTGAGGTGCTATGAAGTCGTACCACCGTGGACGGTCAGTTTTGGGAGTTTCGTTGGGAGGCAGAAATCGGGCCTGCATTTCCAGCGCCAGAAGATCCGGGCGCACTTCGGCCAATGCCAGGTGCTGCGTCTCGGCCCCGTCCATCATGGTGGTGATCAGCATCACTTCCCTTGAGGCTGCGCGCGTCATCTGGTCAGTGACATCTTCCAGATGCTTTTGAAGAAAGGAAACTCCTACAACCAGCAGCAACGCGATCACAGGAAGAACCAGAATCAGCGCTGCCCGGGCGTATAGGCTGCGTGGCATATAAGGTTTGAGCCAGTGCGTCGACATGCGCTAAACCTAGCGGGCTGCCCGGACAAGAGAAAGAGCACAGAATGCAGGCACCCGACGATTTCAATCCACCCGCTGGTGTTGCGACAGAATTGCAACCGGGTCTGCGGCGCATTCTGGCCCCCAACCCGTCACCGATGACCTATCGCGGCACCAACACCTATCTGCTAGGCGATCGCGACATTGCCGTCATTGATCCCGGCCCCGCAAGCGAAGAGCATTTGAACGCGATCCTGAATGAACTGCAACCTGGTCAGAGAATCAGCCACATAGTCGTCACGCACGCCCATCTGGATCACTCACCCTTGGCGGCACCCCTAGCCGCCCGAACGGGGGCTGCGATCTACGCGTTTGGCGGCCCCGAAGCCGGTCGCAGCGCAGTTATGACGACCCTTGCAGCACGTGGGTTGGCTGGAGGTGGCGAAGGCATCGACACCGCGTTTCGCCCGGATGTAGAGGTTGCGGATGGTGAGGTCATCTTGGGCGATAACTGGCAGCTTGAGGTTATTCACACTCCGGGGCATCTGGGAAACCACATTGCCCTGGCATGGCAGGATACCTGTTTCACCGCCGACCATGTGATGGGATGGGCCAGTTCGTTGGTGTCACCACCGGACGGAGACCTGACTGATTTCATGACAGCCTGCCACCGCCTGCGCGCGCGCGACTGGTCGGTTTTTCACGCGGGCCACGGTGCGCCAATTTCAGACCCTGCCGCGCGATTGGACTGGCTGATCCGACACAGGCAAAACCGCGAAGCTCAGATTCTAACTGCCTTGGAGGATGCAGACGGAACGGCGCGGCAATTGGCCAAGCGTATCTACACCGACACACCCGTAACCCTGCTGCCAGCCGCGGAGCGGAACGTTTTTGCCCACCTCGTTGATCTTACTGGTAAAAAACAGGTGTCACCACACGGCGAACTATCTGCCACCGCAATTTTTCGCAGAGATCCTTGAAGCCACGAAAATTTTTTAAAGTTCGCGTGCTTAACCTCTGGACGCCGGGAATCCGGATTGCTATACGCCCCTCAGTTCCGGCGTAGCTCAGCGGTAGAGCAGTTGACTGTTAATCAATTGGTCGTAGGTTCGATCCCTACCGCCGGAGCCAAACATATCTGAAAACCAGATATTTGGCTTTTCCCAGATCGCGATCTTGAATTTTCCGGTTTGCTGGAAATAACGTGCCAATCACTCACATGGCTAAGGTTCAATTCCAGTTTCATGCACATCTCAACCAAGCGTTAAGCTGGTTCGGCGCTTGCTTCTCGGACCCTTTAAGGAACAAACCGAATTTAACACGTCCCTAAGGGAGCGTTAACAATCGAATGACACGAATCAAGCGATCGACGGGAATCTGCATTGGCTCTACCTCGAATATCGCCATTCGACCAACAAGCTCAGGCTTAGGCAGAAACTCTTCCGCCGCTTGTAACCGTGGGCGATCACCGTAGTCGTCGATCAACAAGGTCACTGGTCGGGTAATATTGAAGGCCGTCGCCAAAGCACAACCCACGCGAAACCGACCGTCAACAAGAACCACATCCGGGTGCTTAAATCCGTTGCTCTGCCAGATTGACAGCGGATATCTGGGATAGCGCGCCGATTTGTCCTGATTTACCGGAAAACCCCACTTCTTGGTTTCACCGACATCGACCCATGAAATATTGACCTCAGTCCCTCTACTAGGAGGATTCTCACGAAACCAACGCCGCATCATGCGAGCCCAGCCTCGATCACTTTCGACACTGAAAACAGTTTTTGCTTCCATCTCCCCAGCGACCACAGTCGAACCGCCCGAGCCATATTCCAGAATTACAGAGGCCGCATCATAGTGCTTTCGCAGGACACGCTGCGCATTTTCCGGCATGGTTAAAACAGGTCTTTCAAGGCTTGCCGTATTCAATTTGATCTCCGGGTCTTTTCGCTTTTGATGCTTGACGTTGCAATTCACCGTGGTTTCTGAACCGGCACAATCTACCCCTACAGAATTCTCATCACATGACAGCGAAATCAATAGCGACGACTTGATTCCCCAGGCAAAGATTCCACCACAACGGCACCCCGACATATAAGTTTCAGTTGAGCCGGGATTGACAGCTTACCGTACAAGCATCAAGCAAACAGCAATGACCCAAGGAACAGCTTGACGCTCAGATTTCGGGCTGGGAAGATTTTCCTCAAGAATGCTGCTCTCCCTCTGGACGCCAGATACTCCGGTTGCTATACGGCGCGGACCGTTCCGGCGTAGCTCAGCGGTAGAGCAGTTGACTGTTAATCAATTGGTCGTAGGTTCGATCCCTACCGCCGGAGCCAATTCACCCCGCCAGATCGCGTCTCACCCCCCAAGGGCATCCTTGAAATCCGCACGCAGGTTGCGTTTCAGCACCTTTCCGGTTGCGTTCAGCGGCAGCGCGTCAACAAAGACAACCTTGTCCGGAATCTGCCATTTGGCGATTTTCCCTTCGAAGAAGGCCAGAACCTCTTCTTCGCTTGGATTTTCCCCCTCGGCCCTTACAGCGACCAGCAACGGCCGTTCGTCCCATTTCGGGTGCGGAACACCGACCACGGCTGCAGTTGCCAGTTTCGGGTGCGCAACAGCGATGTTTTCAAGTTCGACCGAGCTGATCCACTCCCCTCCGGACTTGATGATATCCTTGGATCGGTCACGAATGGTCATGTATCCATCGGCGTCTAGCGTTGCGACATCGCCTGTGGCGAACCAACCGTCTTGCAACAGATCCTGATCCTGCATCAGGAAATAGCTGTCCAGCACCCAATGCCCCCGCACCATCAGATCGCCCTGCGTTTCACCGTCATGTGGCAGATCTTTTCCGTCATCATCCACGATTTTCAGTTCAACCCCGAAAGGAGGCCGGCCCTGACTCAGACGGATAAGGTGTTGTTCTTCAAGCGGCAGCACCAGATGTTTGGCCAATGGGCAGTTGGCCGTACCAAGTGGGCTCATCTCACTCATTCCCCACGCATGGACCGTATCGACGCCATATTTATTCCGGAAGGTTTCCATCATCGAGGGCGGGCAAGCAGCTCCTCCGATCACGGTCCGTTCGAGGCTTTTCAAGCTCGTCCCGCATTTGGCGGCATGTGCCAACAGTCCCTGCCAGATGGTTGGCACCCCCATGGCCAGCGTCACGCCATAGGTGTCGATCAGATTAACCAGCGCCTCGCCATGCAGATCCGGGCCGGGCAAAACCAGACGCGAGCCTGACATGGCGCAGGCATAAGGCGACCCCCATGCATTAACGTGGAACATAGGAACAACGGGCATCACGACATCCATCGCCGAAAAGCCGATCACGTCGCGCGTATTCGACGCGAAACTGTGCAGGACCGTCGATCTGTGGGAATAAAGAACCCCCTTGGGATGGCCAGTTGTGCCCGACGTGTAACAGAGCCCCGAGGCCGTATTTTCATCCAGTTCAGGCCAATTAAAGGCCGCGTCACCGGTTTCGATCAGCTCATCACAGAATTTCACGTCGGGTATCTGTGCGGCGGCGTCATCATTGCGGGGGCCCATCAGAACAAAATGGCGAACATCCCTCAGCGCACCGTGCAAGGTGGCAACCAGCGGGACGAAGGTTGCATCAAAGAACAACACCCGATCCTGAGCATGGTTGATGATATAAGTCAGTTGTTCAGGAAAAAGCCTCGGATTGACCGTGTGACAGACATATCCCGCACCCGAGGTGGCATAATAGATCTCCAGATGGCGACGATTGTTCCAGGCCAGCGTCGCGACCCTGTCCTGCGGCTCCAGACCCAGCCGCGTCAGGGCCGACGCCAAACGCCGGGCGTTCACGGCTATCTCGGACCAGTTGGTTTCGGTCACTGTTCCATCCGTTTCGACCGAGATGATCTCGGTCTGGCCGTGGTAGCGCTGCGCGTGATCAATCAACGACGAAATCAGCAAAGGCTGCGTCATCATCTGTCCCAGCATGGACATCCTCCCGTCATGGGCGGGACCTTGCCTGGCCCCGGCCTGTTCCGTCTGGCACTGACAGGCAGAGGTGTTCCCTGTCACGTCAGTCCAGCCGTTTCCTAAGACGGAACCCTGCCAATCATTTAATTGTCTGACAATAAGAGAATGCAACCCACACCGATAGCGGACTACATTCCCGCCGCCTAATCCCGGTGTTTCAGTGCGTAGGCGACCAAGGCCGCGGTCGACCCATCCTTGCCCTCGGCGCTTTCTTCACCGTCCACAATGGGGCCGAGCGAATTGGCCAGTTCCTTGCCCAGCTCAACCCCCCATTGGTCGAAAGAGTTGATGCCCAGCAACACGCCTTCGACAAACACCCGGTGTTCGTAAAGCGCAATAATCTGACCCAACACAAACGGTGTGAGTTTGGGGTAAATCAACGTTGTCGAAGGACGATTACCGGGGAAGACCCGGTGCCGGGCCTGCCGGTCCAGTTCATCACCCAGATACCCCTGCTGCGCCATGCGTTGTCGCGCTTCTTCGAACGAACGGCCACGCATCAGGGCCTCGGACTGGGCCAGACAATTGGCCAAAAGCAGACGGTGGTGATGGGTCAGTTCGGGTTCGTGCCCCTCGGCCGCAACCATGAATTCGCAGGGAATGACATCCGTGCCCTGATGGATCAGCTGGTAAAACGCGTGTTGTCCATTGGTGCCCGGCTCACCCCAGACGACAGGTCCTGAAGGCATGGTTAAGGACGACCCGTCCATCGCCACGGATTTGCCATTCGATTCCATCTCCAACTGCTGGAAATAAGCGGGCAGACGCAACAACCGCTGGTCATAAGGCAGCACCGCACGGCTGGTATATCCCAGAACCTGTCGATGCCAGATGCCAACCAATGCCAGCATCACGGGCATGTTTTCATCCCAGTCAGCCGAGCGGAAGTGCAGATCCATCGCCTGCCCGCCACGCAAAAACGCGTCAAAAGCTTTTGAACCAACCGAAATCATGACCGGCAAGCCGACCGGCCCCCAAACCGAATAACGCCCACCGACCCAATCAGCGAAACCAAAAACATGCGCCTCGGGAATACCGAAGGCCTGCGTCTTGTCCAAAGCGCTGGAAACGGCGGCAAACTGACGCGTCGGATCGCCCCCGCCTTCGGACATCCACGCACGGGCGGTGCGTGCATTGGTCATCGTTTCGATTGTGGTAAAGGTTTTTGAGGCGACAACGACCAGCGTGCGCGTCGGGTCGAGCTGCCGCAACGTGTCCGCGATATGCGCCCCATCGACGTTCGAGACGTAATGCACCCGCGGCCCATCGTGATAAGGTGCCAGCGCCAACGTGGCCATGACCGGGCCAAGGTCTGACCCGCCGATGCCGATATTGACCACATCGGTAAAGTTGCCCCCCGCCCCAGCGATGGCGCCGCCACGCACCTCTTCAGCGAACACGCGCATCCGATGCAGCGTGTCCAGAACCTCGGGCATAACGTCCTGACCGTCCACCTCAACCGGCCCGCCATCAAGGTTGCGCAGGGCCGTGTGCAACACCGCGCGCCCTTCGGTCTCGTTGATCTTCTCGCCCGCAAACATCGCATCACGCCGAGACGCCAGATCAGCCTCTGCACACAATTGAATGAGCGCGGATCGCACCGCATCATCGATCTGTGTTTTTGAATAGTCGAAGACCATATCCCCAGATGAGGTTGAAAAAGCTCCAGCCCGGTTTGCATCTGCCGCAAACAGGTCAAGGATACGACGGTCACTTTTCGACAGAGCCAGTGTTTTCAAAGCATCCAGATGCATTGCCTTACTCCGCCCAGTGTACGGTCATGCCACCAAGAACTGCGGCGATCGGTGCCTCTTCCGGCGGTAGCGACATAGCTTTTTCAAGAACGGTGCGCTTTGCCTGACCATAGATGATCAGATGTTTCGACAGCGCCCCGTCCAGGACCGGAGCGGTCAGGGAAATTCGTGCCTCTGGCTGCACTTCGGTCCGGGCAACGATCAACGTAGGTGCATCACTGCGCAAAGCTTCCTCCAGCCCTTCCATCCCCGGAAACAATGAGGCCGTGTGCAAGTCTTCACCCATTCCCAGTACCAGCACCGACAATGGCAATACCGGCGCAATCAGCGACTCGATTTCGGGCAACGCTGCTTCAGGTTCTGCACCAGGGACATAAAGCGGAATATATTGCGCCGCAGAGGCCCTGCTGGTCAGCAATCTTTCGCGGATCAAACGCTCGTTAGAGCGGTCATGATCCGCTGGCACACAGCGTTCATCCGTTGGCAACACACGCACACGATCCCACTCAAGATCGGCGGCACACAGGCTGTCAAATACCGGGCCCGGAGTTGTTCCCCCGGGGACGGCCATTGCAACGGTATCATGGTGCAGCAATGCGGCCTCAAGATCGCCCGCCAACACGTTGGCCACGTCGATGGCAAGCATTTCGCGATCAGCATATTCCTGAATTTTCATGGCTTTATCCCTTGCCAGTGGCGTCCATCACGTTTCATTAGCAGTTCAGCGTCGCCCGGCCCCGTGCTGCCGCTGTCATAAGGCTTCGGCACGTCCCCGCGCGCCAACCATCCAGCGATGATCGGATCGGTCCAGGCCCAGGCGGCCTCAACCTCATCCCCGCGCATGAACAGGGTCTGGTTTCCACGGATCACGTCCATCACCAGGCGTTCATACGCATCTGGCGGGTCCTGATTTTCGGGGCCGAGGGCTTCGGCAAAGCTCATGTCCAAGGGAACATCGATCAGACGCATCCCGCCCTGCCCCGGTTCCTTGATCGTCACCTTCAGCGTGATCCCTTCATTCGGCTGCAACCGGATCGACAACGTGTTGGCGTGACGCCCCGCTTCTTCCCCGAAAATCGAGTGTGGCGCGTCCTTGAACATCACGTTGATCACCGACGAGCGCGCCACCAGACGCTTGCCTGTGCGCAGGTAGAACGGTGTACCTGCCCAACGCCAATTACTGATATGGGCCTTTAACGCCACATAGCTTTCGGTGGTTGATCGCAGGTTGCCAACGCAGTCCCGGTATCCCGGCCCGTCCGATCCGGCCGCAAACTGCCCCCGCACGATGTGATGCGGTTCAACCGGATTAAGCGCCCGGATCACCTTGAGCTTTTCATCCCGAACTGCGTCAGGATCGAACTTGGCCGGAGGTTCCATCGCAATCAGGCAGAGCAGCTGCATCAGGTGGTTCTGCACCATATCCCGCATCGCACCCGCGCGCTCATAATAATCTTCGCGTCCTGCGATACCGACAGTTTCCGCAACCGTTATCTGGATATGGTCGACATACTGGCTGTTCCACAGCGGTTCGAACAGCATATTGCCAAAGCGGACCGCCATCAGATTCTGGACGGTTTCTTTGCCTAGATAATGGTCGATCCGGTAGATCTGATTTTCATTAAAATGCGCGGCCAGCGTGGCATTCAAGTCCCGCGCGCTTGCCAAATCATGTCCAAACGGCTTTTCGACCACGATGCGGGTTTCTTCTGTCACCAGATCATACGCCCTAACCCGCTCGGCCAATGGCCCGAACAGGCTGGGACCGACCGAGAAATAGAAAGCGCGAACCCGGTCGGGCGAGAGCTTTTCACCCAGTACATCCCAACCTTCCGACGTCAAGGCATCCAGCGATACATAGTCGACCCGTTGCAGGAACCGGGTCAGGGCTTGCGAATCCCGGGCGCGTTCCGAAGCGTGCCGTTGCAGCGACTCAGCAACCATCTTACGAAAGGCGTCCGCCGAATGACCGGCGCGCGCCGCTGCGATAATCCGGGCATCCTCGTGCCACTGACCCGCACAATACCGACGGAAAAGCGCAGGCAGGATCTTACGCTGCGCCAGATCACCGGTGCCGCCGAAAATGATCAGATCAAATGGATCAACAGGGATGACACGTGAAACCATGAGTTGTCCTTACCCTGACCCTTCCGGCATGTCCAATGTTAGCGCAACCAAAGCTCAATAAATCTTGTTGATCAAAACTCTGTCAGAACCCCTGCACCAGACTTACCAAATCCGCGACAAAGGGCTAGATCAGTTTGATGACTTCAACGAACCGGATGCGGGAATGAAAGACAACGCCCCTCAGCTTGCCAATATCGGCAAGTTTCAGCGTAAACTGGTAACGGCCGATGGCCAGACCCGCGCAAAGGTTTCCCTGACCAACCCTCAGACCCTGTGGTTCAACACCGGCACGCTGTGCAATATTGAATGCGTAAGCTGCTATATCGCCAGCAGCCCGACCAATGACGCACTGGTTTATATCACTGCAGACGAGGTTCGTGACTACCTGGATCAGATCGAAGCCCGCAATTGGCCTGTGCGTGAAATCGGTTTTACGGGCGGCGAGCCCTTTATGAACCCCGAGATGATCGATATGACCCGCGCCGCGCTGGAGCGTGGATACGAAGTTCTGATCCTGACCAACGCGATGGCCCCGATGATGCGCCGCAAGGTGCGCGACGGGCTACTGGCATTGCAAAGGACTTTCAATGACAAGCTGACCCTGCGTGTTTCCGCCGATCATTACCGCGCAGAACTGCACGACCTTGAACGCGGCAAGGGGAGCTTTGAAAAAACCCTGACGGGTATGAAGTGGCTGCGCGATCACGGCTTTAACATGGCTGTTGCCGGGCGCACCGTTTGGGGTGAGTCTGACACGGAAAGTCGCGCGGGTTATGCCGCATTCTTTACAGAGCACGGCTTTGACATTGACCCGCATAACCCGGCTCGGACCGTCCTGTTCCCGGAAATGGACGAAACTGTCGAAGTTCCCGAGATTACAACGGCTTGCTGGGGAATACTGAACAAGTCACCCGATGCATTGATGTGCGCCAGCGCCCGCATGGTGGTGAAACGGAAAGGCGCTGACCGGCCTGCCGTGTTGGCCTGCACCTTGCTGCCCTACGAGTCGGAGTTCGAGATGGGGCATTCTCTGGCCGAATCCGAGGCTGACGTTCACCTGAACCACCCCCATTGTGCCAAATTCTGCGTGCTGGGCGGTGCCAGTTGCTCTGGCTGAACGATTCAGGAATTCCTGATTTCGCTTCGGACGGATCATCAGACACGCGCCGACCATTTCGCTTCAATGATTGAAGAGCATGCACCAACGGAACTCGTACCTGCCTCTCGCTCAGTTCACACGAAACTCGCCCACCATGTTGCGCCACTCACCCGGTGCGATCATTTTGCGATGGGTGAATTTGACCGAATGCAGCGGGCCTTCGATTTCGCGCTGCCAGAAGTCGATGAATTTGAACAGTTTCGGATGATCCGGCGCAAGGTCGTAATCCTGCCAGATGAACGTGTTCAAGACGTGGATATAGTCGGGCATATGATAGAAAAACTCAGCCGTTGTCAGCCCGTACCCCTTGAGCATCAATTCGGTTTCGCTTGGGTTCATGCAGACCTCCTGCTTGATACAAGGTCCATTCAAGATACCACGAAAAACTTCTAATACTTATATAACAATATGTTACTTGAGTATTACCGCGGAAAATCCCCGTAAAGGCGCTGCTTGCTTGCACCTTATGTGCCGGGTCTGATAAGATACACCCACAAGATATAGACCCAGAACAAGACACGGGCAGTTTACGTGAGCGATACGCCAGAAATTCCTGAAAACATGGATGAAACCCCGCCCGAGCGCCCAGTCTACGACGGCCCGACGGTTTCCATCGAATCCGAAATGCGCACATCCTATCTGGACTATGCCATGTCGGTCATCGTTAGCCGCGCGATCCCTGATTTGCGCGACGGGCTGAAACCGGTGCACCGCCGCATTCTGTATGCGATGCACGAAACGGGGAACACGCACGACAAGTCGTACCGCAAATCGGCCCGTCCGGTGGGCGACGTGATGGGTAAGTACCACCCGCATGGTGACAGCGCGATCTATGACGCACTGGTGCGGATGGCGCAGGATTTCTCGATGTCGCTGCCGCTGCTGGACGGTCAGGGCAACTTTGGCTCGATGGACGGCGATAACCCGGCGGCTATGCGCTACACCGAAGTGCGGATGGACAAGCCCGCCGCTTCCCTGTTGGCTGATATCGAAAAAGAAACGGTCGATTTTCAGGATAACTATGACGGCAAGGACCGGGAACCGACGGTTCTGCCGGCCCGTTTCCCGAACATGCTGGTCAATGGCGCCGGTGGTATCGCCGTGGGGATGGCGACGAACATTCCGCCGCACAACCTTGGCGAAGTAGTCGATGCGACTCTGGCGCTGATCGACGATCCCGACCTTACATCAGAACAGCTGATCGAATACATCCCCGGTCCCGACTTTCCGACCGGTGGCCTGATGCTGGGGCGTTCCGGTGCGCGCAAGGCCTATCTGGAGGGCCGTGGCAGCGTCATTATCCGCGCCAAGACCCGAGTAGAAGAAATCCGCAAGGACCGCTATGCCATCGTTGTCGACGAGATTCCCTATCAGGTGAACAAGGCCGCGATGATTGAAAAGATCGCCGAGGCCGTGCGCGAGAAGCGGATCGAAGGCGTGGCCCATGTACAAGACGAATCCGACCGCAACGGTGTGCGCGTTGTGGTCGAGCTCAAACGTGACGCGACGCCCGAGGTGGTGCTGAACCAGCTCTATCGCTTTTCGCCGATGCAGACCTCCTTTGGCTGCAATATGCTGGCGCTGAATGGTGGCCGCCCAGAGCAGTTGACCCTGCGCCGGTTCCTTACCTCGTTCATCGACTTCCGTGAAGATGTCGTTGCCCGCCGCACCGCCTACGACCTGCGCAAGGCGCGCGAACGCAGTCACATCCTGTGTGGTCTGGCTGTGGCGGTGTCCAACGTCGATGAAGTGGTCGCAACGATCCGGTCGTCTGCGGACGCGGCGCAAGCGCGTGAAAAGCTGATGACCCGCCGCTGGCCTGCCTCCGAAATCGAAAGCTATCTGCGCCTGATCGACGATCCTCTGTCCAAGATGAATGACGATGGCACCTATAACCTGACCGAGGTGCAGGCCCGCGCCATTCTGGAGTTGCGCTTGCAGCGCTTGACACAACTGGGCGTCAAAGAAGTCACGGACGAACTGGAAGAACTGGCAGCCAAGATCAAGGAATACCTTGATATTCTGTCCTCACGCGAACGGATCATGAGCATCATCGCTGATGAGCTGCGCAGCGTGCGTGAACAGTTCGCGGTCGACCGCCGCACTGAGATCGTCGACTGGTCGGGCGACATGGAAGACGAAGACCTGATCGAGCGTGAAGACATGGTCGTGACCATCACTTCGGGCGGCTATATCAAACGAACGCCGCTGGCAGATTTCCGCGCCCAGAAACGCGGTGGCAAGGGCCTTTCGGGGATGCAGACCAAGGAAGAGGATGTTGTTACCAACCTCTTCGTTGCAAACACCCACACTCAGCTGCTGTTCTTCACAACAGATGGGATGGTCTACAAGCTCAAGACCTGGCGCTTGCCCCAATCCGGGCGTACCGGCAAAGGTAAGGCCATCGTCAACATTCTTCCGATCCCAACCGGTGTTTCCATCGCCGCAATCATGCCCGTGGATGTACCCGACGAAGAATGGGAAAACCTCCAGATCGTCTTTGCCACCAGCGCAGGTGACGTGCGTCGTAACCGCTTGTCAGACTTCACCAATGTCCGGCGCAACGGCAAGATTGCGATGAAACTGCCCGACGGCGTTGAACTGGTGAATGCGCGCATCTGTTCGGAAGACGAAGACGTGATGCTGGTCACCAATTCCGGCCGCGCGATCCGCTTCCGGACCACCGACGTGCGAGTCTTCAACTCACGCGAATCCACAGGTGTCCGGGGGATCAGGCTGACCAACGGTGACCGTGTCGTGTCGATGTCCGTGATCCGTCATTTCGAGGCGACCCCCGAAGATCGTGTGGCCTATCTCAAGATGCGGCGTGCAGTTGCAGGGCTTACCGAAGAAGACGCTGGTGACGACGAGGAAGCCGCAGCAAGCAGCGATTTCAGCCAGGAAAAATATGCCGAGATGTCGGCGGCTGAAAACCTGATCCTGACCATCACCGCCGGTGGTGCTGGCAAGTTGAGTTCAAGCCACGACTACCCCGTGCGCGGACGTGGCGGCATGGGCGTAGCCGCGATGGACAAGGCGATGCGCGGTGGGGATTTGGTTGCATCCTTCCCGGTCGAGATCGACGATCAGATCATGCTGGCCACATCGAAAGGCCAATCTATCCGGGTGCCGGTCGATGGCATCTCTTTCCGCTCACGTTCCGCAGGTGGCGTGAAGGTATTCAATACCGGCAAGGGCGAAGAAGTCGTCAGCGTCGCGTGGATCGCCGATCAGGGCGACGAGGAAGAATGACAGTAACCCCGGGCACCGGTTCGACGATTCCCGGGGTTCAGTTCATGTCAGGTAGGCATTGAAAAAAGCGATGGTCCGGCTCCATGCCAGATTTGCCGCGGCTTCGTCATACCTGGGCGTCGTATCGTTGTGAAAACCGTGATTGACGTCCGGATAGAAGTGCACGCTGAATTTCTTTTGATTGGCTTTCAACGCCTCTGAATATGCAGGCCATCCAGCGTTGATACGCTCGTCCAGACCGGCATAGTGAATCATAAGAGGTGCTTCGATGGACGGAACATCTTCAGCTGGTGGTTGCCGACCGTAGAATGGCACCGAGGCCGCAAGGTCCGGATAGGCCACGGCCAAGGCGTTGCAAACACCTCCGCCATAGCAGAATCCGACAGCGCCAACCTTGCCTGTCGAAAGTTCGTGATCACGTAAAAACTCAAAAGCCGCGAAAAAATCCGCCATCAGTTTTTCCCGGTCCATCGAGCGCTGCATCTCGCGCCCTTCTTCATCAGTACCGGGATAGCCGCCAAGGGGGGACAACCCATCAGGTCCAAAAGCCAGGAAACCGGCCTTGGCCGCGCGGCGCACAACGTCCTCGATATAAGGGTTTAGACCCCGGTTCTCGTGCACGACCAGTACCGCAGGCAGTTTACCTTCGGCATTTGCCGGCATCGCCATCAGGCCGCTGGTTTCGCTATGCCCGTCCGGGCTGTCATATGCGACCACCATGGTTTGGATCGCGGGATCGTCCGGGGCCACCTGTTGAGCCCAGGCGTAATTAGGTTGCAACTGGTCCAGAATCATTGCGCCTGTCACTCCAGCAGCCGTGTATTTACCGGCTTTTGAGATGAACTCACGCTTGGACATCGTGCCGTGCACATATCCGTCGAATATCTCGAGGATACGCGGATCAAAATCACTGGCTTTCTTGCGGGCTTTTCCGGTCATCGTTGCCTCCCAGGCGATGGTATCGGTGCACCGATTCTAACGCTTGGGAGGCAATTCGGAAACTCACAAATCGTAGAGCGCGCCGAACTTGGCCTCGAGATAGCTTAGTAATGGGTCCGGTCCGGGTTCGATGCCGCTTGCACGGGCAATAACCTCGCGCGGTGCATAAAGGCCGCCATGCTGCTGCACATGCTCACGCAACCAGCCGGTCGCGCCGGACGTGCAGCCGCGGGCCAGTTGCGCATCAAGATCGGGTTCAGAGACGCGCAAGGCCTGATAGAGGCACCCAGCATAGACATTGCCCAGCGAGTAGGTCGGGAAGTAACCGAACAGCCCAACTGACCAGTGCACATCCTGCAAACAACCGTTCGAGGGCTTGTCGACCGCATAACCGAAATCTGCCTTGAACCGATCATTCCAGGCGGCCTCCAGATCGCCGACCTGCAAGTCTCCGGCCATCAGCGCGCGTTCCAGATCAAACCGCAGCATGATGTGCAGATTGTATTGGACCTCATCCGCCTCGGTGCGGATATAGCCGTTATGGACGCGGTTGACCGTCGCATAAAACGCGTCCGGATCGGCAATGCCGAAATCGCCGAACGCCTCTTTCATTTGTTCGAACAACCATCCGGTAAAGGCCCGCGACCGACCCAACTGGTTTTCGTAGATCCGGCTTTGGCTTTCATGCACGCCCATCGACACGCCAGACCCGAGCGGTGTCAGGAGGTATTTCTCGTCGATCCCCTGTTCATAGGCGGCGTGGCCCACCTCGTGAATGGTGGAATAGAAACAGTTGAACGGGTCTGTTTCGCTGGTTCGCGTGGTGATGCGGACGTCAAGACCGCTGCCGGAACTGAATGGGTGAACCGCCTTGTCCACGCGGCCATTGTTCAGGTCATAGCCAAAGGCGACCGCCAGTTTTTGTGTCAGACGCATCTGGGTCTGCTCATCAAAACTGCGGTTCAGGGCAGCGGGCTCGGGCCGCTCCAGCACGGCGGCACGCAGGGCTACCAGTCGTGGGCGCATCTGGTCGAAGATATCCGCGATCTGGGCGCTGGTCGTGTAAGGTTCGTAATCTCCGGCCATGGCGTCGTATACGTCGCCCCCTTGCGCCAGCGCCTCGCCTTCCTGTCGTTTCAGCGACACGACCTCTTCCAGAACCGGAAGAAAGGCCGAGACATCTTCGTCTGCGCGCGCCTGCGCCCACTTTCCCTGTGCAGCGGACGTCACACGGGCAATCGCCGTCGCCAGATCGGCAGGCACCTTCACCGCGCGATCATATGCGCGCCGGATTTCACGCATCTGCGCCTTGCCGACCTCATCCTGAGGTGCGGCCTGATCCAGCCATTCGGCAACACGAGGATCGGAACGGCGCGCGTGCAGGACAGATTCGATAGCTGCCATTTCTTCGGCACGCTGAGGCGCTGCGCCGCGCGGCATGACGGTTTCCTGATCCCAGCCAAGCCGACCGGCGATCTGGCCCAAAGCCGAAGTTTCCCGCTGAAAGGTCATCAGTTCATTGAAAGCGGTCATAGTTTTAAACTCCGCGCACAGATGTTGCGATTGGATAAGCCGTGAGGAACCGCGCGCGCAGGATCAGCGTCCAGACGATAACGGCCATAAACTGGTGGAAGATAGCGATCTGCCATGGCGCGCCATAAACCACGGTCACGATGCCGACGACGACCTGTAACGTAAGCGCGGCGAAAGCAGCGTTAAAGGCAAAACGTGTCTGCGGATGCGCGCTGCCGCCACCACGTCGCCAGACGACGACGGCAAAGATGAACAGCAGATACCCCGCACAGCGATGGATGAACTGTACCAGACCGGGGCTTTCAAAGAAATTTCGCCACATCGGTTCCAACATAGTCGCATCCGGGGGCAGCACGTGCCCCCCCATCAGCGGCCAGTCGGTGTAAGACCGCCCGGCGTCGATCCCGGCGACAAGCGCGCCAATGAGTATTTGTAAAAAGGCGAAATGCATCAGCCCTGTGGACAATGAAAACAGCCTGACCTCTTTGGCCCGGCGCGCCTGCATCAGATCACGTTCTTCCCGGCCGAGTTCAAAGATGTACCAGGCTAGGGCTCCCAGGATCACAAAGGCCAGCCCCAAGTGTATTGCCAGACGGTAACTTGCAACAGCCGTCATGCCTTCACCCTGGGTGACGCCCGAGGCCACCATCCACCAACCAACAGCGCCCTGCAGACCGCCAAGAAGACCCGGAACGATCAGCTTTCCGGTCCACCCTGTCGGGATCTTGCGGGCTGTTAGGAAGATTAGAAATCCAACGGCCCAGACCAGACCGATCATGCGACCCAACTGACGATGGCCCCATTCCCACCAATAGATGGATTTGAAGTCACCCAACTCCATCCACTGGTTCTGGATGCGCCATTGGTCAATCTGCTTGTACTTGTCGAACTCTGCCTGCCAGTCCGCCTCGGTCATCGGCGGCAAAGCTCCGGTGATCGGACGCCATTCGGTGATCGAGAGGCCGCTGTCGGTCAGGCGCGTCAGGCCGCCAACCGCGATCATCACAACGACCAGAGCAAACAGGATCATCAGCCAGATGCGGATCGCATTGCGAGCGCCGCCGCGCCCCCGGTCGATCATACCGGGTTGAACCGCCTGTTGTTTTTCGGTGTTCGTGACCTCTTCGAAGATGCTGCGCTTACCGCTCATGCTGTCCTCATGTCCTGATTTCGTCGCAAGCTAGGGCTTGGGTGAAGATAGGTCCAGCCTCAGCCTTTATCCTTCCAGCGGACCATCTGCCGCATGATCCCGTGCAACATCTGCACATCGGCCCGCGTCATTCGCATCCGCGACCACAGGTTGCGCAGGTTAACCTTCATCCCTTCGGCCTTTTCGGGAGGGTAGAAGAACCCCGCCTCCTCCAGCCTGTCCTCGTAGTGCTCGACAAGTTTTTCGACTTCGATCCCCGTGGCCCAGTCGCCTTTGCCCAGGTCGGTCGACTCATGCACTACATCCCCGGTCTGGCGCATCCACTCATAGGCGGTCAGCAATACGCATTGACCAAGGTTCAGCGAGGCATATTCCGGGTTCACCGGCACCGAGATGATCGCGTTGGCCTTGGCGATGTCTTCATTCTCTAGCCCCGCGCGTTCAGGGCCGAACAGAACTGTAACCTTCTCGCCCGCAGCGATCTTTTCGGCGGCAATCCTCATTGCGTGTTCGGGGCTGTAGACAGGTTTGGTCAAGCCCCGCTGACGAGCTGTTGTGGCGAAGACAAACGTGCTGTCGGCCAGCGATCCGGCCAGATCATCAAACAACTGCGCCTCATCCAGCAAGCGCCCTGCACCGCTGGACATTGCCACCGCTTTGGGATTCGGCCAGCCGTCACGGGGTGCTACAATACGCATCCGGTCCAGCCCAAAGTTCCACATCGCCCGCGCAGCAGCGCCGATGTTTTCACCCATCTGCGGGCGCACAAGAACGAAGGAAGGCTGGGGTTTGTCGCTGGGCATGGCTCACCTTAAGAAAACTTGGCCTGCTGTAATTGGCAGGCTCTTGCAGGGCAAGGCGCAGGGGCGTTATTTGCAGGCTCTTGACCATAAAAGTTTGCTTCCCAGCCGCAATCCGCTAAACCGCGCCAAAGACTGAAAGCCGAAGGACGCGCCCATGGACACCCCCGAGCAGCCGCAGATTTACCTGATCACGCCTCCGACTATCGAGTTGAGCACGTTCACGAACAAGCTGGCGACTGTGCTGGACGGGGTCGAGATTGCCTGTATCCGCCTCGCGTTGGCCGGAAGTGACGAAGATACCATCGCTCGCGCGGCCGACGCTTGCCGTGAAATCGCCCACGCGCGCGACGTGGCCATCGTAATCTCGAACCATGTATTGCTGGCGCAGCGTCTGGGGCTGGACGGGGTGCACTTGGATGATGCTGCACGCTCGGTCCGCACCGCGCGCAAGGAACTGGGCGCTGATGCAATCGTCGGAAGCTTTTGCGGCGCGTCGAGCCATGATGGTATGACTGCTGGCGAAAACGGAGCGGATTATGTGGCCTTCGGTCCTGTCGGCTCGGCCAAACTGAGGGACGGAACCCGCGCCGAAAAGGACCTGTTCCAATGGTGGTCCGAGATGATTGAGGTTCCGGTTGTGGCCGAAGGTGGGCTGACACCCGAACTGATCCGCGACCTGGCCCCCTGCACTGATTTCTTTGGCATTGGCGATGAGATCTGGGGCAGTGACGATCCGCTGGCGGCGCTGAAAACGCTGCTGGCGGCGTTGCCTTAACCCAGCACCCAAGGCTCGACAATCCAAAAGACACCGGCACCTGCAATCAACATCGAGGCCAGAACCGATATCCGGCCTCGGGTTCGGTGCGAGCCGCCAGAAAACAAAAGCGACAGAGCAAGCCCAGCAAGGGCCACAACAACAAGCGGCAGAATACTCCCGGCGCCAAAGCCCAGGATGGCCGGGGGCAAATGATCTGGTGGCACCCCGATCCCGATTAGGTTCGAGGCAATTACCAGACCTTGAAAACCGCCAATGGCGAGAACCGCCAACAAACGCCAGACCTGCAATCGCCGGGCAACCAGGTTCCACAGCGCCAGAACGATGGTCGAAGCAACCAGAACAGGGGCCTCGCTCACTTTTCCTGCATCCAATACGCCATACAATCCCAGCCCAAGCCCGATCAGGGCGCCCGCTGACAGGAACATCAGTTGAGATACCACCGGGCGCAATTTCAAAGACAGAAACACTAGCGCCAAAACAAGAATGGATGGCTTAATTGGGTTTCGGAGAAACTGATCGACCCCTTTTGTGAAATATGTCTGCAATGTTTGTTGCGTTGTCAGAGACGCCCCGCCTTGTAAGGGGATCAGCGGGCTGGCTTCACCGGCAGCCAAATACCCGGTGTATGGCGCCGCGACATTTTGCTGTCGCAGAACGATTGGTCCGCTTTCTGACGGCCAGGTCAGACGCAGGTTTGACGCCTGATCGGGCAAAGGAGCAGTCAGCAACAGTTTGGAAACCCGCACTTTCTCCGTATCTCCCACAACAGGGATACGCACGCCTTCATAAGACAAACTCAATCGCTCTGGTGCCTCCACTACAAGATTTTGTTTCCAGAGATGAACGAACTCTTTGATCTGGGGTTCCAGCTCAGACGAAACCATTCGCCGCAAGGATTTGTAGTTTGGATCGTTGGAAAACGCAGCGGGCTGCGCGGGATTGTTCCCGGTCAACATGGCCTCGGCATTCCATTTCAACTCAAGAAACAGAGTGTTGGACTTGATCCAGAAATCAACAACGGTCGGCGGGGCGGATTGCGCCCTGCCCGATCCGGGATATAAAGTTGCAAGAACAAAAAAACTCAGGGCACAGGTTTTGAGGGTTCGAAAGATGGCGCGGAAAGCAGGGCCATTCATACGAAAAGCTCCAACAGGAAAATCAAATCACCAATCATTGCTTTCGATTGTTCCCGCGAAGGCCGCAGATCGCAAGCCCAAAGGGTATATCGGACCTGTGGATCGTAAATCTCTGATTGCGGTAACGTTCTGACTTGCATGGGCATCACCGCTGCGGCATGACGTCCTTTATGACTCAGAACAGTAATATCCTGTGTATCGGCTCGGTCCTGTGGGACGTGATCGGACGATCAGCCAGTGCCATGCGGCATGGCTCGGACGTGCCCGGCCGGATTACTCGCCTGCCGGGTGGTGTTGCGATGAACATAGCCATGACGCTGGTGCGTTTTGGTATGACGCCCACCCTGCTGACGGCCATCGGTCGTGACCCCGAGGGCGACGAACTGATTCATGCCTGCTCCCGCCTCGGCATGATCACGGATCACATCTATCGCTCGCAGGACCTGCCAACCGACCGGTATATGGCCGTCGAAGGTGCCAACGGGTTGATCGCGGCCATTGCCGACGCGCATTCGCTGGAAGCCGCTGGAGCAAAGATCCTGCGTCCGCTGATGCACGGCCCGCTTGGTCATGAAAACATGCCCTTTGAGGGCCCCATTGCACTTGACGGAAACCTGACCCTGAACCTGCTGGAAGAAATCGCCCAAAGTCCTGCTTTCGCCCGTGCCGATCTGCGTGTTGCCCCGGCCTCGCCCGGTAAAGCAGAGCGCCTATTGCCCTTCCTGAAACATGCCCGCGCCACGCTTTATGTGAACCTCGAAGAGGCAGGAATATTGTGCCAGCGCGAATTCACCGATTCTGAATCTGCCGCAAAAGGCCTTCTGGATCGTGGCGCGCTACGCGTGCTGGTCACAGATGGCGGCAACTCGGCCACGGTCGGTAGTTCAGACGAAATTCTGACCCAAACACCCCCCTCCGTTCTGGTCACCCGTGTGACCGGTGCCGGGGATACCTTCATGGCGGCTCATATCGCCTCAGAATCCGGCGGCGCATCAAGTGACGAGGCTCTAACCCGCGCTCTGCATGCCGCAGCAACCTACGTTTCCGGAGAAACCCCACTGTGATCGACATCCAATATTCTGCCGCGGTCCGCGCCGCCAAGGACGCGGGCTATCCCATCGTTGCGCTGGAAAGCACCATCATCACCCACGGCATGCCCTACCCGCAAAACGTCGAAGTTGCGGCTCAGGTCGAACAGGACATCCGCGATGCGGGGGCGGTTCCGGCGACCATGGCGGTGATTGAAGGCAAACTGCATGTGGGGCTCGAGCCGGACCAGTTGCAGTGGCTGGGTCAGGCGCAAGGCGTTGCCAAAATCTCGCGCGCGGATATGGCGGCCTGCATCTCGACCGGCGGCACCGGAGCCACAACCGTCGCCGCCACTATGATCGCCGCGCATTACGCCGGGATCGAGGTGTTTGCTACAGGCGGCATCGGTGGCGTGCATCAGGGCGCCGAAACCACGTTCGACATCTCGGCTGATCTGCACGAACTTGGCCATACACCGGTCACCGTCGTCGCAGCCGGAGCCAAGGCTATCCTTGATCTGGCCAAAACCCTTGAGGTTCTGGAAACGCTGGGGGTTCCAGTCATCGCCCATGGTCAGGATGCGTTTCCTGCCTTCTGGTCTGCAAAGTCACCCTATGCTGCCCCCCTGCGCATGGACACTCCAGAAGCTATCGCCAAGGCCCATGCAACCCGTCGCGCATTGGGCCTGCCTGGCGGGCAGCTGGTGGCCAACCCGATCCCGATCGCGGATCAGATCCCTGCCGAAATACTGGCCCCCATCATCGCCGAGGCACAGGCTGATGCTGATGCGCATCGGATTACCGGAAAAGATGTGACGCCCTATCTGCTGCAACGTATCTTTGAAAAGACCGAAGGCCGTTCGCTGACTGCCAACATTGCCCTTGTGCGCAACAATGCGCGCCTCGCGGCGGCGATTGCACGGGCACTGGTAGAACAGGGATAACGCAAGCCTATTGTGCCAAGGCTACCGATTGACTACCTAAATCCCGATAACCACTCGGATCCAAGATGAATACACCGTTCGACGAAGAACCGCTTCATCGCCGCCCCGGCATGCTGGCACGGCTGCGCGCGTCGTTCCTGACGGGGCTGGTTGTCATTGCGCCGGTCTGGCTGACGGTCTGGCTGATCTGGTCGGTAGTCGGTTGGATCGACAGTGCGGTCCTGCCACTGGTTCCTCATCAATTCCAACCGGAACGTTACGTCGGTATCAACCTGCGCGGCGTGGGCGTCGTGATCTTCCTGATCTTTACCGTTATCGTAGGGTGGATCGCAAAAGGAATTCTGGGCCGGTCCCTGATCCTGTTCGCTGAAAGCGTGGTAGATCGGATGCCGGTCGTCCGCTCGATCTATTCCGGGATCAAACAGATCTCGGAAACCGTATTTGCCCAAACCGAACGCTCTTTTGAAAAGGCATGCCTGATCCAGTATCCCCGCCGCGGGATCTGGGCCATTGGATTCGTCTCGACAACCGCCAAAGGCGAAATCAGCAAACGCGCGGAAACTGGAGGAGAGCTGCTCAGCGTTTTTGTCCCGACTACACCCAACCCGACCTCGGGCTTTTTGCTGTTTTTCCCGATGGAAGACGTAATTATGCTGGACATGACAATAGAGGATGCCGCGAAACTGGTGATTTCGGCCGGGCTCGTTTATCCCAACGAAAAAGACCCCACGCAACCGCCCGAGTGATTAACCGAACATAGCTGGCAGATCGACAGTACTGGTCTGACCCAGATCACTCTTATGCTTGGCCAGAAAACGATCCGCCGCTACCCGCCCCGCCTGTTTCAGCTTGTGCAAAATAACCGGGTTGGGCACGGTTTTAGTGGCAACAGACAGGCTGCTCATCAACTCGTTATCGGCAATCATATGCACCAGAACGCGGCTCATGTCCCCGGCCTTCAGCTTGCCCTCTTTCAGAAGCCGTTGAACAAAGCTGATTGCCCGCAATTCGCGAAACAGGGATGAATTGAAGCTGATCTCGTTTATCCGGTTCTGGATCTGCTGCGGTGTGACCGGCACCGCGTCGCGCTCCAACGGGTTGATATTCACGATCACCACATCATCCGGCAGATCATTGTTGAACAGCGGATAGAGCGCCGGATTACCAGTATAACCGCCATCCCAATAGGCCTCGATCCGGTCTGTCTTTGGATCAAATATCTCGACAGCCTTGAACAGGGTCGGCAGGCAGGCCGAAGCCAAAATGGCATCTGTCGAGACTTCCTCCCCGGTAAACACGCGGATCTTGCCGCTTCTCACACAGGTGGCGCACACAAACAGGCGGGGTCCCGCATCGGCGCAAACTTCCGCAAAATTGAACCTGTCCACCACCGGCTCCAGCGGATTGCTGTAGAATGGACCATAAGCATAAGGCGACACCATCCGCGACCAGGCATCACCGAAGGAAAACGGCACCGAATATTCCATCGCCTGCGCGATTACAGCCGGTTCCAACCCGCGAAACCAATTGGCGATACGCATGTCACCAATCGCGCCCATACGCCTCCAAAGCCCATCCAGTTGCGCGCGCGCACCCTCACGTCCTGAATGAACCATCCCCGATTTGAACGCCGCACCGTTCAACGCACCGGCGGATGTTCCAGTGATCGCAGCAACCTCGATGTCTTCCTCATCCAGCAGCCGGTCAAGCACACCCCAGGTGAATGCCCCATGCGCACCGCCGCCCTGCAAAGCCAGATTGATCCGTATCACCGCCCTCACCCTTCATCTTTTCAGAAATACTCCGGGGGTTTGGGGGCAGCGCCCCCAAGGCCAATCACAAGGCGGTCCAGCCGCCATCGACAGAAATCGTGGTTCCCGTGATCTGCGCCGCCGCGTCCGAGCACAGGAAAATGGTTGTCCCGCCCAGTTGCTCAACGGTGGCGAATTCCTTGGAAGGTTGCCGTTCAAGAAGCACGTTTTTCACGACCTCCTCGCGGCTCATATTGTATTCTTTCATCGTGTTCGGGATCTGGGCCTCGACCAGAGGCGTCAGCACATAGCCCGGGCAAATGGCGTTGCAGGTGATCGGTTCTTGCGCCGTTTCCAAGGCAACGGTCTTGGTCATCCCCACCACCCCGTGCTTGGCGGCAACATAGGCTGCCTTGAACGGCGACGCCGTCAAACCATGCGCCGAGGCGATATTCACGATACGACCCCATCCCGCTTTGCGCATCATCGGCAGTGCGGCCGCGGTCGTGTGAAAGGCCGAGTTCATGTTGATCGCAATAATCGCATCCCATTTATCCACCGGGAACTGATCGATCGGGGACACAAACTGAATGCCCGCGTTGTTCACAAGTATGTCGCAAGATCCGGCCTGCTCAATCAGCGCGCGGCACTCATCGCCTCTTGACATGTCCGCCTTGATGTAACGCGCGTTGGTTCCGGTCTCTTTGGCAATCTCAGCAGCCAACGCGTGATCTTCGTCACGGTCCGTAAAGGAATTAAGGACGACATCTGCTCCGGCCTTCGCCAGCTCGCGCGCGACCCCCAGACCGATGCCAGAATTAGACCCAGTGATGATTGCTGTTTTGCCGGAAAGGCTCATGACCGTTCTCCCTGATGCGATGATTTGGTGCACAATGCCATGCTGCACCTGCAAAGAAAACGGGGAAACACACTGGTCTGAAATCCCAGCCTGACACTTCTCAAGCAGCCAAAAAAAACGCCCGCACGAAGCGGGCGTTAAGTTATTGAGGCAGGTTTCATACAGGCAAGAAACCTATCGAGCAGTGCATCCTTTATAAGCAATTCCACGCCTTCGTCCAAGCTAAAAGTTTGATAATATGAAAAATCATCACTACGGTGAATCCCAACAAAATAAGGCCAGAGCAGGATTGTTTCCAAAATGAGCCCGGATTTTCTCCGACCGTTTCGACCACTTGCGGCGGGAATCGCCAGCATTTTCATGATCTCGTCCGCCCATGCAGAATCGTCTCATGGCATAGCTATGTATGGAGACCCGGCCCTACCACCGGATTTTGTGTCCCTACCCTATGCCAACCCCGATGCGCCCAAAGGCGGCAAAGTCGTTTTCGGAAATACTGGCGGCTATAACAGCCTGAACCCGTTTTTGCAAAAAGGCACCTCGCCCTGGCAATTGCCATTTTGGACCCATGAAAGCCTGATGGGGCGATCCTGGGACGAACCTTTCACACTTTACGGGCTGTTAGCCGAATCAGTTGAGACGGCTCCCGACCGGTCATGGGTTGAATTTACCCTGCGGGAAGAGGCCCGGTTTTCCGACGGCAGCCCGGTCACGATTGACGACGTGATCTGGTCATACGAGACGCTCGGCACTCAGGGGCATCTGCGCTATCGCGGTTTTTGGGACAAAATCGACAGGATCGAACAGACCGGCCCGCGTTCGGTTCGGATTACTTTCAACGTGCCGGATCGCGAACTTGCCCTGCTCGCAGGGATGCGTCCGGTCCTCCAAAAGGCGCAGTGGAAGGACAAGAAATTTGCCGACGCCGCCTTGCACGATGTCCCAATCGGAACCGGCCCCTATGTGATCGAAAGCTACGAGGCGGGGCGCTATGTGAACCTTCGTCGCAACCCTGAGTATTGGGGGCAGGATATCCCGTTCCGTCGCGGCACCATGAATCTGGATGAAATGCGGATCGAGTTCTACGGCGACGGCAGCGTCCTGTTCGAGGCCTTCAAAGCTGGCGAGCTATCAGCGGTGCGTGAGTTCAACGGCGACAAATGGGACACGCAATACAGCTTCCCCGCCGTTCAGCGCGGCGATGTCATCAAGACCGAGATCCCGCATGGCAAACCGTCAGGCATGACCGGGTTCGTGATGAATACCCGCAAAGCCCCGTTCGACGACTGGCGCGTTCGCGAGGCCATGACGCTGGCCTTCAACTTCGAGTTCATCAACGACACGATCACTGGTGGGGCGCAGCCAAGGATCACGTCCTACTTTTCAGGCTCGGACCTGGCCATGCAGCCCGGACCGGCCCAAGGGCAGGTAAAAGCCCTGCTGGAACCCTTTGCCTCGGATCTGATCCCCGGCACGCTGGAAGGGTATGAACTGCCGAAGGGCGACGGTTCAGCCCGCAACCGCGCAAATATTCGCAAAGCCACCAAACTGTTGACCGAAGCGGGTTGGACCGTTCAGGACGGAGTCTTGCGCAACACGAATGGTGACCCGTTCAAAATGACGGTCTTGCTGCAGCAGGGTGACAGCGAGATGGCGTCGGTGGTCGAGATTTTTTCCCGCGCTCTGGAACGGCTTGGCATTCAGGTTACGACGGAACAGGTCGACAACGCGCAGTATGTCGGGCGCACTGGGGAACTGGATTTTGATGTTACGCCTTTCCGGCGTGCTCTTTCACTGTCTCCCGGCAATGAACAGCGTTTGTATTGGGGAAGCGAGAACGCGGACACACCCGGCACACGCAACCTGATGGGCGTGGCCTCGCCCGCTGTTGATGCGATGATTGACGCCATGCTTGCCTCGGAAACACGTGAAGATTTCACCGCGGCAACCCGCGCGCTTGACCGGGTTCTGACGGCCGGTCGCTATGTCATCCCGATCTGGAGTTTTGATGTCGGGCGGATTGCCCACATACGCGAGCTCAGGTTCCCCGACACTGTGCCAATCTATGGCGATGGACCGCAATACATGCCGGAAGTGTGGTGGTACGTCGCCGGGTAGTCACATGAACATCAGGGCAGCCGGGTTTTGTACAACACCGGCTGTTCACCGCGGAGTGTTGGCGGACGCCTTGAAATACACGATTCCTTTGCTCTTCCTGCCCGATTGGCCCATGAAAACCACGCCTGTCGGCGGAAATCAGCACATTGCCATCACATTCAGGTATACGTTTGGCGACGACAAATCGCAGCACCACATGCAGGCCATATCGGACGCCGGATGATCCCATGAGACGGGCCTTCGGCCTGCTTTGGCCAACACTAAAAGCTACATTGAATCGAAATATTTAGACGTAGCCCAAAGATCGAGATCGCCTTTACAATCTGCTCGCCGGGATTTCCCGGTGCCGCAACAAACAGGTCTCCTGATCCGTAGGTACTTTGAATAATTTCAAGCCCGCCGCCCTGTTGCGGCAGCTATTGCAGAGGCACAATCTTGTAAAAGGAATGCAGTGACATGCTGCGACATTTTGTCATGTCTTCCCTTACGGCACCCATTACGTACCCTAAGGAGGGGAGAGCAGTCCTAATCGCTACATAAGGAAAGCTCATACATGATGAACTGGACGGATTTGACACAAGACTGGAATGCGGCCTACGCACGTGCAAAGCGGCGTTTTCCGAATTTGCGTGACCAAGACATGATGCGCGTATCACAAGATCGTAAAGGGTTCGAAGCCTATCTGGCCGAGCGTCACCAGTTAACCATGAACGAAGCTCATGAAGAGGTCGAAGACTTCCTGTTCACCGAAGGCCTGAACAGAGAATTCTGCCGCGCGTCGCTAAGCAAGTGATGTGACCCAAAGGATTGTCGCGTCTTCGTCACTGACGGAGATTACGTTATGGCCCATGCTGCCATCGTAATAGGCGCTGTCACCCCTGCGCATTTCGACCGGCTCATAAAACTCGGTATAGAGCCGGACAACACCGGTCAGAACATACATGAACTCTTCGCCATCGTGGCGCACCCAGCCGTCGAATTCATCCATGGACCGCGCCCGAACCCGCGCGCGGTAGGGCAGCATGTGCTTCTTGGTCAGGGTTTCGGCCAGCAACTCATGCTCGTAGGTCGTTGTCGCGTGAGCCGCCCCTTCGCCCATCCGGGTAATCGCCATCCGTCCGATGACCTGATCCCGCTGTGGCGGTGTGAAAAGCTGAGGAACCGAGATTTCCAACCCAACCGCAAGCTTTTTGAGCGCGTCATAGGTAGGTGACATCTGCCCGTTCTCAATCTTGCTGAGGGTCGAACGGGCCAAACCGGCCTGACTGGCGGCCTGCTCCAGCGTCCATTTCCGCGCTTTTCGCAATTCGCGCACGCGCGCGCCAAGGTCCAGCGGTTCAACTTCGGTGTGATCGCCGGAATCGCGGGCAATTCGGATCAGGGATTTGGGATCTTGGGTGCTCATGCCATTCTCTATAGGCTTGGCCAGCCGCGCTTGCAACGCGCCAGACACCGCGTTAGCCAATGGCCATGTTTTCTGTCTTCGATCAAGGGCCGCCCGCGCCCTGCCCTGCACCCTTCAATCTGGCGGCGCACGTCCTTGGCCGCGCGGATCAGGTCCCTGATAAAGTGGCTTTGTCGGTATTAATGCCCCACGGCGCGCTGGACTGGACCTATCGCGACCTGCAATCCGCCGTACTGGGCACTGGCGCAGGATTGCTGCAAGCAGGTCTGACACCCGGCGAAATCGTTCTGATGCGGCTCGGCAATACGGTGGATTTCCCGATTGCCTATCTGGGCGCGATTTCAGTGGGTATCATTCCGGTGCCCACATCGTCGCAACTGACGGAACCCGAAACCGCCAGAATGATCGACGATCTGTCCCCAGCCGCGGTTCTTCGTGATCCCGCTGTCTCATGCGTGCCTCATCCCAGACAGATCGAGTTGGATGAACTGAAGGCTATGCACCATTTGCCCCCTGCCAGCTTTGAATTGGGCGACCCCGAGCGTATGGCATATGTCGTCTACACCTCGGGAACGTCGGGCAGTCCGCGTGCCGTGGCCCACGCGCATCGGGCAATCTGGGCGCGGCAGATGATGGTCGATGGCTGGTATGGTCTGCGCGCGTCCGATCGGCTGTGTCACGCCGGAGCGTTCAACTGGACCTATACACTTGGCACCGGGTTGATGGACCCGTGGACCATCGGCGCAACCGCCTTGATCCCGGAACCGGGCACGGACATCACCGCCCTGCCTGCTCTGCTCCACCAGCATCGTGCAACCATCTTTGCGGCGGCACCAGGGGTCTTTCGCAAATTGGTGCAAGAGTATGAGCAAATCAGCTTACCTGACCTGCGCCACGGTTTATGCGCTGGGGAAAAGCTTTCGCGCGCTCTGCACGAGAAATGGCTAAGCGCCACCGGTACGGAACTGTTCGAAGCCTACGGCATGTCCGAATGCTCGACTTTCATATCCTCAAGCCCGGCCCACCCCGCGCGCGGCGACGCATTGGGGCACCCGCAACCGGGTCGTCGCGTGGCCATTCTGGGCCCGGACGGCCCGGTGCCGCAGGGGCAAGAAGGTACCATCGCCATTCATCGGTCTGATCCCGGATTGATGCTGACCTACCTCAACGCACCCGATGAAGTTGAATCCCGGATGCAGGGCGAATGGTTCCTGACCGGAGATCAGGGGGCAATGGCAGTGGACGGCCAGGTCAGTTATCTGGGCAGGGACGACGACATGATGAATGCCGGTGGCTACCGCGTGTCCCCGGTCGAGGTCGAAGCCGCCCTGTCCCGTTTTCCCGGTATCACGCAGGTCGGTGCAGCTACGGTCGAGGTCAAACCGGACACATTTGTGATAGCAGCCTTCTATACCGGCCCGGAAAAGCTGGACGATGCGGCCTTGCGCGCCTATGTCGAGGCAAACCTGGCACGTTATAAACAACCACGCGCCTTCATCCACCTGTCTGCGCTACCAACCGGCGGCAATGGCAAACTCCTGCGCCGGGCGTTGCCGGCCTATTTCGAGGCATCAACCACATGACCCAGACCGTCAAGCTCGACATCCTGTCCGATCCGATCTGTCCGTGGTGCTATATCGGCAAAACGCATCTCGACAAAGCACTGGCCAATGTGCCGGACCACCCTTTTGTCATCGAATGGCACCCCTTTCAGCTGAACCCTGATATGCCGGAAAATGGAATGGACCGGCGCGAGTATCTGGAGCGTAAATTTGGCGGCAAAGATGGTGCCGTGCGTGCTTATGCGCCGGTGGTTGAACATGCTGAAAGCGCCGGTCTGAAGATAGACTTTGAAGGCATGAAACGCACACCTAATACACTGGATGCACATCGCCTGATCCATTGGGCGGGGATCGAAGACAAACAGAATGCCATTGTGGATGCGCTGTTCGATGCCTATTTTGTTCAGGCCCGAGACATCGGCGACCCCGAAGTCCTGTCCGACATTGCAGACAGTGCCGGAATGGACGCTGCGGTGGTCATGAAGCTGTTGAAATCCGACGCCGACCGCGAGGATATTCGCAACCGTGATACTCATTCTCGCGAAATGGGCGTCAGTTCGGTCCCGACCTATATTGTTGCCAATCAACATGCCGTTCCGGGTGCTCAACCACCTGAAATGTGGGAGAAAGTGATCGCCGAAATCATGTCTCAACTTGAGGCTTCCCCCGCAGAATAGCACAGAGGTCTGTGCGAATTTCCAGTCTGGTCTAACCTGACTCACCATGATAGCGCGAACAGGTTAGGAGTGCTTCATGGCCAACCGCATGTCGAAGGCGGAATTCATTGCGCTGATCGCAATGATGTTCGCCACTATCGCGTTTTCGATCGATTCAATGCTGCCTGCCCTGCCCGAAATCGGCGCGCAGCTCAGCCCCGATGATGTCAATCGCGCCCAACTGATTCTGACGTCCTTCGTTCTGGGAATGGGTATCGGTACATTCTTTACCGGCCCGCTATCGGATGCGCTGGGACGCAAGCCGGTGATCTTTTGCGGCGCGCTATTGTACATTGCGGCTTCGGCTGTTGCCTGGGCCAGTTCTTCGCTGGAACTGGTGCTGATTGCGCGCGTTGTACAGGGGCTGGGCGCTGCAGGACCACGTGTGGTGGCAATGGCCATCATCCGTGACCTGTATTCAGGCCGGGAAATGGCGCGCATCATCTCAATCGCTATGATGATCTTCACTTTGGTACCAGCAGCGGCCCCGATGCTGGGCGCTGGTGTTATCGCCCTCTTCGGCTGGCGCGGGATATTCATGTCCTTTATCCTGTTCGCGCTGGTCGTCCTTTTTTGGGTGAGTACACGACTGCCCGAGTCCCTGGCCGTCGAGAACCGCCGCCCCTTTCGCCTGCCCCTTATGATTGCGGCCGTGAACGAAATGTTTGCCCATCCCACCGTGCGCTTGTCTATCTTCGTGCAGACCTTGTGCATGGGGACCTTGTTCACCATGCTGACTATGGTGCAACCGGTCTATGATGTGATCCATGATCGGGCCGACAGCTTTCCCTTCTGGTTCGGATTTGTCGCCCTGATGTCAGGTTCGGCCAGCCTTTTGAATGCGGCTTTGGTAGTGCGCGTCGGGATGCGCCGGATGGTCACATTCGCCTTCGGCGCGCAGATAGCCATCACGTCTGTCGTCATCATCCTGAACATGGCGAACCTTTCGCCCGATATGTCATTTGCCCTGTTTGTCTTCTGGCAGACGATGGTCTTTTTCATGGCCGGTGTAACCATCGGCAACCTGAACGCCATTGCCATGGAACCCATGGGTCACATTGCGGGCATGGCCGCGTCGGTTGTCGGGTCGATCTCAACCGTACTGGCTGCAGCAATCGCCGCGCCGATCGGGCTTCTGTTCAACGGATCCATCGCGCCGTTGACAATTGGCATTCTGAGTATGTGCGTGCTGTCGTTTGGCCTGATGATCCACATGGGTCGCATCGAAGAACGGCTGCCAGCCTGACCTGTGAATCTCGGGTGAAACACGCTATCCTACCCCGAACTTAGGGGGAGGAACTGTGATGAACGATTACTACGATCTGGGCAGCTATTCCTGCCCGGTTTCCACTTCCAGCCCCGAAGCTCAGCTGTGGTTCGACCGCGGGCTGAACTGGACATACGGCTACAATCACGAAGAGGCGGTAGCCTGTTTTCAACGCGCGGCCGAGCATGATCCGAATTGCGCAATGGCCCATTGGGGTGTCGCCTATGCAGCCGGTCCCAATTACAACCTCCCGTGGGACCTGCTGGATGAGAAGGGTCAGGAAGAAGCGCTGGCACAGGCTTACGACGCGATGCAAAAAGCCCTTGGTCTGCTCGCAGGGTGCACTGCCGTCGAACAGGCCCTGATTCAGGCCCTGCCCGCGCGTTACCCGCAACGTGATCCGGTTCAGGACATGCACCAATGGGACCACGGTTTTGCCGACGCGATGCGCGCGGCATTTGCGGCGCACCCGGACCACCTCGACTTGCGTACCATCTATGTCGAAGCGCTGCTGAACCTGACGCCATGGAAGATGTGGGATCTGAAAACGGGCCAACCCGCCCAGGGCGCGGCAACGAAGGAAGCGCAAGATGCGCTTGAATGGGCCATGGCGAACGATCCGGCTGCGATGTCACACCCGGGCCTGCTGCACCTCTATGTTCATCTGATGGAGATGTCTACAACACCAGAAAAAGCCCTGAAAGCAGGGGATGTCCTGCGCACACTGGTTCCAGATGCCGGCCACTTAGTACATATGCCGACACATATCGATGTGCTCTGCGGACATTACCACAACGTTGTGCACTGGAACGAAAAAGCCTCGGAAGCCGACCTGAAATATTACGAACGCGAAGGCGCGTTCAACATTTACACAGGCTATCGCCAGCACAATTATCACTTTGCCATCTACGGTGCGCTTTTTCTTGGACAGATGGAACCGGCCCTACGTGCCAATCAGGGATTGTGGGATACAACACCCGAAGAGTTGCTGCGCATCGAAAGCCCCCCGATGGCCGATTACTTCGAAAGCTACATGTCCATGGGCCCTCACATCCTGATCCGGTTTGGCCGCTGGGACGAGGCTAAGGCACTGGAACTGCCCTCAGACCCAGACCTGTTCCGCACCCTGACGGCCACGACACACTACGCGCGCGCCATCGCTCATGCAGCAACCGGTGATATCGCCAATGCCGAGGCGGAAGAAAATCTGTTTCTTGCCGCCAAAGAATGCGTTCCGGAAACACGTAGGCTGCACAACAACCGTGTGATTGACCTGCTGAAAATTGCGCGGGAAATGCTGCGCGGTGAGATCGAGTACCGCAAGGGCAACTTTGAAATCGCGTTTGCCCATCTGCGCCGCTCGGTCGAGCTGGACGATACCTTGCCCTATGACGAACCCTGGGGATGGATGCAGCCCACCCGCCACGCGCTTGGGGCGCTTCTTTACGAACAAGGACGGCTGGCCGAAGCTGAAGACGCCTATCGTGAAGATCTGGGCTTGGGCGGTACGTTAAGTCGCGCCTCGATACATCCTGACAACGTCTGGAGTTTGAAGGGCCTTTACGATTGCCTCAAGGCACGCAGCGAACAGGTCGAAGTCCTGCAGATCAAACAACGGCTTGACCTGGCATTGGCCCGTGCCGACCGCATGGTGGCTGCGTCCTGCTTCTGCGCGCAGGCGGCAATGCGTAGCTAAAGTGTCCTGATCGTGCTGACACACGATGCCTCCGGCGGGGATATTTTTAGCCAGATGAAGCAGGGATCCGCTTCTTCATCTGGCCATAAATATCCCGGTGGAGATGCGCGGAACGCGCAGCGGGGGCAGAGCCCCCTCTCACATCTCAACCTGCTTTGACCTTTTTTTGCGCCGCGACCACTTTTTCAGCGAGATCCCGGGCAATTGCAAAAGCCCCTTTGATCTTGTCACTGTCTTTTTTCCAGTCCCGGCGCACGACGATCTTGTTGTCTTTGACCTTGGCCATACCACGTTGATTTTGAATGAACTCAACCAGTCCCTGCGGCGAGGCGAATTTGTCATTGTGGAACTGGATGGTCGCACCTTTCGGCCCACCGTCGAGCTTTGCGATCCCGGCGCGTTTACACATGGCCTTGATCCGCACAACCAGCATCAAGGTATTCACCTCTTTCGGCAATTTGCCAAAACGGTCGATCAATTCCGCAGCAAAGCCCTCCAGTTCGACCTTTGTCGACAGTGACGACAGGCGGCGATAGAGCCCCAAGCGCACATCCAGATCTGGTACATAGTTCTCAGGGATCAGAACCGGCACACCCAGATTGATCTGCGGAGCCCATTGATCGTCCGCATCCGACAACCCCTCCATCTCGCCGGCTTTGATCTTGGCAATCGCCTCTTCCAGCATGGATTGGTAAAGCTCATAGCCCACATCGCGCATCTGGCCGGATTGTTCTTCACCCAACAGGTTGCCCGCACCACGAATGTCAAGATCCTGCGAGGCCAGAGTGAACCCGGCCCCCAACGTGTCCAGCGAGCCCAGAACACGCAGGCGTTTTTCGGCGGCAGCGGTCAGTTTTTGGCGCGGTTTGGTGGTCAGGTAAGCATAGGCACGGGTTTTCGAGCGCCCAACGCGACCCCGGATCTGATAGAGCTGGGCAAGGCCAAACATGTCCGCACGGTGCACGACCATCGTGTTTGCGGTCGGGATGTCCAGCCCGCTTTCGACAATGGTTGTGGCCAGCAGCACGTCGAATTTCCCGTCATAAAACGCGTTCATCCGATCATCGAGCTCACCCGCTGCCATCTGGCCATGGGCAACCACGTAAGTGAGCTCAGGCAGTTGATTTTTCAGAAATTCTTCGATCTCAGGCAGGTCCGAGATGCGCGGTACAACATAGAAACTCTGCCCCCCACGATAGTGTTCACGCAGCAGCGCTTCTCGGATTGTAACGGCATCGAACTCGCTGACATAGGTACGGATCGCCAGTCGGTCGATTGGAGGCGTGCCGATAATCGACAAATCGCGCACGCCGGTCAACGACAGTTGCAGCGTTCGCGGGATCGGTGTCGCGGTCAGGGTCAGCACGTGAATGTCTGAGCGCAGCTGTTTCAGCCGTTCCTTATGACCCACGCCAAAATGCTGTTCCTCGTCGATGATCAGAAGCCCCAAATTGTTGAACCGTATGTTCTTGGCCAAAAGCGCGTGCGTTCCGATCACGATGTCCACTGTCCCGCGGGCCAGACCGTCACGGGTTTGCTGGGCTTCTTTCGCCGAAACAAAGCGTGACAATTGCCGGACCTCCAGCGGGAACCCCCGAAAGCGTTCCCTGAAACTCGCGGCATGCTGGCGGGCCAGCAGGGTCGTGGGTGCCACAACCGCAACCTGAACGCCCGACATGGCGGCGACAAATGCGGCACGCATGGCAACCTCGGTCTTTCCAAATCCGACATCACCGCAGATCAGACGATCCATCGGCGCGCCGGAATGGATGTCCTCCATCACATCCGAGATCGCCCGCAACTGGTCTTCGGTTTCCTGATATGGGAATCGCGCGCTGAATTCCTCCCACGCGTGGGGCGGTGGATCCATGACCGGGGCTTTACGTAATGCACGTTCAGCGGCGATGCGGATCAGCTTATCCGCCATCTCGCGGATGCGCTCTTTCAGCTTGGCCTTCTTTGCCTGCCATGCACCGCCACCCAAACGGTCCAGCAGACCTTCGTCATGGCCGTATTTCGAAAGCAATTCTATGTTTTCGACCGGCAGGTACAGCTTTGCCTGCTCGGCATATTCCAGCAACAGGCATTCATGGGCGGCACCGGCTGCGGTTACGACCTCCATTCCCATGTAACGACCTATACCGTGATCCACGTGAACAACCAGATCACCGGGGCTGAGCGACTGGGTTTCGGTCAGAAAGTTTTCGGCCTTGCGGCGCTTTTTGGGCTGACGGATCAGCCGGTCGCCCAGCACATCCTGTTCAGCGATCACCGTTAGATCAGGAGTTTCGAACCCGTGCTCCAACGCCCAGACGGCAAGGTGCAAGCCGCGTTTTCCAATGCGGGTGCCGTTAGCCACATGTATCGCCTCGGCCAGCCCTTCGTCTTCGATCAGGCCGGTAAGGCGTTCCCGCGCGCCATCGGAATATGAGGCGATCAGCACCGGTCCTTTGTCGAGCTTTGCAGTGATGTGACTGGCCAAAGCACCGAACAGGCTGATGCTTTCCTGCTGGCGTTCCGGCGCAAAGTTGCGCCCGATGCGCCCACCCGCGTCGATGACACCGGGGCCAGAGGCTTGCGGCAGCGGGCTGAACTGCAAAACCCGACGATCCGCGACAGCCGCCTCCCAGGCGGTATCGTCAAGATACAACAACCCCGGAGGTGTGGGTTTATAGACCGTGTCCATGCGAGATCGGTTTTCCAGCGCCAGTCGTCGGGTCTCGTACTGATCGGCAATCGTATCCCAACGCGCCAGACGCGCGGGCGTCACCTGATCATCGACAGTGATCACCGCATCCGGCAAGTAGTCGAACAGTGTCTCCAGTTTTTCGTGGAAGAACGGCAGCCAGTGTTCGATCCCCTGATGTTTGCGGCCTGCGCTTACGGCCTCATACAAAGGGTCATCCGTACCGGCGGCACCAAACTCGATGCGATAGTTCTGACGGAACCGGGTTATGGCGGCCTCGTCCAGGATGACTTCGGACACCGGTGCAAGTTCAACGATGTCCAGCTTTTCGGTTGTTCGCTGGGACGCCGGATCAAAGCGGCGCGCGCCGTCCAGGACGTCACCGAACAGGTCCAGCCGAACCGGGCCCGCCTCTCCCGGAGGGAAGATGTCGATGATGCCGCCACGGATGGCGTAATCGCCGGGTTCCATCACCGTTGGACTTTGTGTGAACCCCATACGCACCAGAAAGTTTCGCAGAGCGGTTTCATCTATGCGATGGCCAACTCGGGCAGTAAACGCCGCCTCTCGCAAAACCTCCCGTGCCGGGACGCGTTGGGTCGCGGCGTTCAGCGTGGTCAGTAATACATACTGTTGGGGCATCTGGTGGACCAGCGCCGCCAGAGTAGCGACGCGCGCCGCCGAGATATCCGCATTAGGCGAGACCCGGTCATAAGGTAGGCAATCCCAACCCGGAAACACAAAGACAGGCATCTGAGGCGCAAAGAACGCCAGTGCAGCGCGCATCGCTTCCATCCGCTTGTCATCGCGTGCGACATGGGCCACCGGCCCCCTGCTGCGGGCGATCTCGTTCAGCACCAGCTGCGCGTCAAACCCTTCGGGGGCGCCGCCAACTGTCACGTGGTTCGGAGCCTTCATCGCCTCGCCTTTCAGAATCTTCTATCCCAGAACGCCAATCGAAAGGTTCTGATACATGCCCCAGAACGAAGTGACCAGTATCGAGATCATGCCGATGATCTGGGTATACAGACGGCAGCGGGAAATCGTTTTCGAGACAGTTTCGAGTGTCAATTCCTGCCGCCGGAGACGCCTTGCATGCACGATATTCACTAAAAGCACCAAGGTCATTGGGAACAAAAGCAAAAACAGGGCCTGCGCGAACTCGACATCATAATAAAACCCAAGCGTGGCCATCCCGGTGAACAGAAAACACCCAAACGCCAAAAGGATGGTGCCAGACATGTCGACGATCAGCAGAATCCGATTTGTATGGATGCGAACGATGTCGAGCAGATCGGTTTCGACCTGACCTCCGATCCGGCGGGCACGAACAACCAGATCATATGGGATGCCCATCACCCAGTGGCTGGCAGACGACCAGAGTACCGCCAGTACGATCCAGAACCACAGATTCGAAAAGCTGCGCATGTCGATGAGTTCAAAGATCGAAGAGTACCAGTCCAAACCCAACCCTTTATTCGCACTACTCAGGGGGGTTCCATCTAGGCGCGCGTCCATTGATACCCTTGAGACCTTTGTGAATTCATGCCACCCAATGCACGAATGTTCAAGGAGAACGCGCCATGAAACCGACCATTGCCCCATTTCCCATGACCCGCTTTCGCCGAGCCCGTCAATCACAGGCAATTCGTGCGCTGGTGCGTGAGAACACTCTGACAACGGATGACCTGATCTGGCCGGTTTTCGTGCGCGATGGCGAAGGTATTGAAGAGCCCGTGCCCTCGATGCCTGGTGTGGTTCGCAGATCGGTTGACCTGATTGCCAAAGCGGCGGTCGAGGCCCAGGCCCTTGGGATTCCTGCAATTTGCATCTTTCCCTACACCGACCCAGCGCTGAAAACCGAAGACTGCGCCGAGGCATGGAACCCCGACAACCTGTCAAACCGGGCCATCCGGGCAATCAAGGCGGCGGCCCCAGACGTCGCCGTAATGACGGATGTGGCGCTTGACCCGTATAACATCAACGGCCACGACGGATATGTCGTTGATGGAGAAATCGTGAACGACCAGACCGTCGAGGCGCTGGTAAAGATGACACTGGCACAGGCAGACGCCGGTGCGGATATCATCGGCCCGTCGGACATGATGGACGGCCGGATCGGGGAAATGCGTCGCGCGCTGGAACGTGCGGGCCATCACAACGTGATGATCCTCAGCTATGCCGCCAAATATGCCAGTGCGTTCTACGGACCCTTCCGCGACGCAGTCGGTGCATCGGGGGCCCTGACGGGCGACAAAAAGACCTACCAGATGGACCCCGCGAACTCGGACGAGGCCCTGCGCCTGATCGAACGCGATCTGACTGAAGGCGCCGATATGGTGATGATCAAGCCGGGCATGCCTTATCTGGATATCTGCCGCCGCGTGAAAGACAGTTTCGGTGCGCCGACATATGCCTATCAGGTATCGGGCGAATACGCGATGGTTCAGGCCGCAGCCCAGAACGGCTGGATCGATGGCGAGAAGGTGATGCTGGAAAGCCTTCTGGCCTTCAAACGCGCCGGATGCGATGGAATTCTGACCTATTTCTCTCCTCAGGTTGCGCGCATCCTGCAGGGATAAAGCCCGCAAGTTTCGCGATATTTCGCCGATAAGATTTCCCGATCGGGCAGCTTTCCCGTGACACATCGCCCTGATCGGCGTATCCTTGCCGCCAAGACCGGGATCACCCGGCATTTCAGGCACAGTTACAGAGATAAAAAACCATGAGCAGTTCCAATTCCCCCCGACTGAATCGTCGCGGCTTTGCCTTGGGCATGGCAGGTCTGAGCTTGACCGCCGCCTGTGGCAACGGCGTCGGCAATTCCAACGCAGCAACAATCGATGCCCGTGTCGACGCCACGCTGACCGAGATGTACAGCCGCTATCCCAACACGGTTGAAATTGCGAACAAGGCCAACGGCATGCTGGTCATGCCGCTGATTACCGAAGCCGGTTTCGTGTTCGGTGGCGGTTACGGCCGCGGCGCGCTGCGCATCAGCGGTGCAACAGTTGACTTCTACTCGGCGGTCAAGGGCACGGCCGGGCTACAGATCGGCGCGCAGCAATATGCGCATGTCCTGTTTTTCATGACCGAAGACGCCCTGAACGATTTCCGTCGTTCCAGTGGTTGGACAGCCGGAGCAGATATTGGCTATGTGGTCAGCGATCAGGGCGATTCCGTGTCGACAGACACAACGACATTGCGATCGCCCGTTCTGGCTGCCATCTTCGGACAGGCTGGGCTTCAGATCGGTGCGACCGTGGAAGGCACGAAATATACCCGAATTATCCCATAATTCGGGCTTCCCACTTCTTCTGACAAACCCCATCACAGCGGAATGCTGCGGTGGGGTGTTTGTTTTCATCCTTTCCGCGCAGGTTCTCGCCGCGTTCCTCTTTCGGTTGGACCCGCCATCCACTAATCTCCGCGCAACCTTCATGTACTAGAATTTGGGGCAGTAATGGGTCTTGTTTTCCGCTGGCTGGTGCGCATCGTGTCGGGTCTGATCATGCTGATCCTCGCCGCAATGGGCCTCGTCTATTTTCTGGCCAGTCAATCCCTGCCGGATTATGACCAGACGCTTGAAGTCAACGGGTTGACCGCTCCGGTTGAGATCGTGCGCGACACCGCCAATGTGCCGCACATTCTGGCCCAAAATGACCCGGATGTGTTTTTCGGTCTTGGATATGCCCACGCGCAGGATCGGTTGTGGCAGATGACAGTCATGCGCCGCACCGCGCAGGGCCGCTTGTCCGAGATCTTTGGCCCGCGCACCCTGCGCGTTGACAAGCTGTTGCGCCGGCTGGATCTGTACGGCCTTGCCCATCGCTCGGTCGAGGTACAGGACGATTATACCAAGGCTGCCCTTCGTGCTTATGCTGCCGGGGTCAACGCACGCCTAGCCGAGATCAACGACGAGGCATTGGGGCGCGGCGCGCCAGAGATGTTCCTGTTCAATGCCCCCGTCTCGCCTTGGCAACCGGGCGACAGTATTGCCGTGATCAAGCTCATGGCGCTGCAATTGTCCGGTCACCTGACCGACGAGGTTCTGCGGGCGCGGACGTCTTTGATGCTGAGCAATCCGGACAGACTGGCAGATATTCTGCCCGATGTTCCCGGCCCCGGCATCGCCGCGCTGCCTGAATATGCTTCGCTGTTTCCCAACCTTCCACGCTATGCCGCTGGTACGAGTTTTCCCGAAACACCTCTGTCACCCCTTCCCAAACGCGGGTTGGCGGGCGCATCAAACGCGTGGACTGCTGCGCCTTCGCGCTCGGCAAGCGGTGGGACGTTGCTGGCCAACGACCCACATCTGGGCTTCACAGCCCCCGGTGTGTGGTATCTGGCACATCTTGGTCTGGCAAAGGGAAGCGTCATTGGGGCCTCGATCCCTGGTATTCCCACAATCATGACCGGCCGTAGTGACCGGTTGGGTTGGGGGGTGACGTCATCTTACCTTGACGATCAGGACATTCACATTGAGCAGCTGAACCCGGACAACCCCGAAGAATACCTGACCCCGGACGGTTATCAGGAATTCAAGACCCGTCCTTCGATAATTGAAATCAAAGGGGAAGCTCCGGTTACACTGACGTTGCGCTGGACTGAAAACGGGCCGGTTTTGCCCGGTACGGATTACAAGCTGGAAACTATCACACCGCCAGGCCATGTTGCGTCTTTGTCCTGGACTGCGCTCAGCCCGCAAGACACTTCGATGTCGGCGTCCATGGCCCTGATGAACGCGGACAACGTGCAGGACGCCATAACCGTGGCGCGGCAATTCATTGCGCCTTCGCAGAACCTGTCACTGGTCGACAAAACGACGATAGGGATGAAACTGATTGGCGCCATGCCCCGGCGTGATCTGCAAAACCAGAGCCGCGGACGCATTCCGACACCCGGCTGGATTGAAGCAAACCGCTGGCAAGGTCGCCTACCCTACACCAAAAACCCGGAATTTGTGGCCCCTGCTGGCGGCGTTCTAGGCAACACGAATAACAAGATCATCAACCGCCCGTTCCCGGATCATGTGTCCTACGAATGGGGAGACACTCAGCGCGTGCATCGCTGGGAACGCCTGATGCAATCGCGTGAGGTGCATACCCGCGACAGTTTCATCGAAGCGCAACTGGATACCGTCAGTTTCACCGCGCGCTCTCTACTGCCACTGATCGGTGCTGACCTTTGGTATACCGGTGCCTCGGCCCCCGAAGGGACGCCCGAGCGCCAGCGCCAGATTGCGCTGTCGCTGCTGGCGGACTGGAATGGCGAGATGAACGAGCATCTGCCCGAACCGCTGATCTACGCAGCCTGGGTGCGGGCCCTTCAGATCCGCCTGATCTCGGACGAGCTGGGGCCGCTGGCCAGCGAATTCAAACATGTCGAGCCTTTGTTCATCGAGCGGGTCTATCGTGACATTGATGGCGCCGGTGTCTGGTGCGATGTACGACAAAGCGCGCCGATTGAAACCTGTACCGAAATGGCTCGACTTGCATTGGATGATGCGCTGATCTGGATCACCGAACGCTATGGTAGCACACTTGAATCCCTACGCTGGGGTGATGCGCATCAGGCAACCCACGATCACCCCGTTCTGGGAAACGTGCCAATACTTCGGTATTTTGTGAACATTCGACAATCGACCAGTGGCGGCGACAACACCTTGCTGCGCGGGCGCACGTCGGGCGAAGGGCTCGACCCGTTTCAGAACGTGCACGGAGCCGGGTATCGCGGTGTGTATGACTTTGCCGATCCCAACAGCTCGGTCTTTATCACGGCTACCGGCCAATCGGGCCATTTCCTGTCGCGTTATTACGACGATCAGGCGCAGCTGTGGCGGCGTGGCGAATATATTCCCATGTCGCTGGACCTTGACCTTGCCCGCGCCGCTGCTGTCGGAGTGACCAATCTGATCCCACGCTAAGCAACGGGGTTTCGGCGAGTCCCCGCCCCTTTTTGTCCGGACCGTGGACGCCACGCGGCAGTTTCGCCTACCATCACCGGGCGAACTGTTTCGGACCAGGGGGAAACTATGGCCAGCATTCGGGATACTCTGAACAACTTTGCCCGAGATTACGCGATCGCCTGGAGTTCAGGTGACGCCGATGCCGTTGCCAGTTTTTTCACGCAGGACGGTCGGATCACAACCAACCGGGGTGAGCCTGTCGAAGGGCGTGCCGCGATTGCCGAAATGGCCCGAGAAGTCTATGCCGATTTTCCGGATCTGGAAGTGCGGTGCGACATGATGCGATGGGCTGGCTCTCACGCCCTGTTTGTCTGGACACGTGAAGGGCATCATGCCCAGACCGGCAACTATGTTATCGCGCGCGGATGGGATGAATGGGAACTTGCACCTGACCATCTTGTACAATCGTCAGTCGGCTGGTTCGACACCGATGATATACAGCGGCAACTTTACGGCACATGACTTAGGTTGTCTTTTTGCCCGCGGTTTCTATCGCATAATTCCGCGGTATTCCCTGCGTAATCAGAAACCACTCGGATGCCTTCGTCCGCCGCTGATGCGCATCAAATGCCCGCTGATTCACAAAAACCTCTGATACAGTGAACCGTCCGGGTGTGATCTGATCCTCGACAACATCGAACGACAGGCAACCCTCTTCCGCCTTTGTGAGGGCGATATGCGTGGACAGAGCGGCGCGCACATCTTCAAGACGATCCGCTGGGACATCAATAAATCCGGTCAGAAATACTCTTTGATCCAATGTGTCAGACAAGTTCCGCCACTTCGCCGTTTCTATAGTGTTTCGAATTGAGCAGCCTGTTTATCCGTCCAAAGGACAGTAATACGGAACCCTTTTTCGGTCTGCTCTTCGGATTGTACAACATCCTGTCGGAACAACCACGCCCGCTTGTTACCTTCAGCGAAGGTCAGGTTCAGAACATCCTCGTGCCGGGCCCCTTGCAGGATTGCTGCAATCTCGGAAAGCAAAGGGGTCACGCCTTCGCCGGTAACTGCCGAGATGGCAAATATGGCCGGATCGCGATCCGCCCTTGCCAATGCAGCGTCTTTTTCTTCGGCGCTCAGTAAGTCAGTCTTGTTCCAAACCTCAAGCCGGGGGCGTTCTTCGTCGACACCAAGCGAGGTCAGGATTGCTTCGACATCCTGCGCCTGCGCTTCGGTTTCCTCATGGCTGATATCACGCACGTGAACAATCAGATCAGCGCCCAATACTTCTTCAAGCGTGGCCCGAAAAGACGCCACAAGCTCGGTCGGCAGGTTCGAGATAAAACCCACCGTATCCGACAGGATCACTTCCGGGCCATCGGGCAGTTGCACACGGCGCATAGTTGGATCCAGCGTGGCAAACAGCATGTCCTTGGCCAACACTTCGGCCCCGGTCAGCCGATTGAACAGAGTAGATTTCCCGGCATTGGTATATCCAACCAATGCAACGATCGGATATGGCACCTTGGCCCGCGCAGCACGGTGCAACGTGCGGGTCTTGACTACTTTCTGCAACTGGCGACGCAGACGCACAAGTTGTTCGTCAATGGCGCGACGGTCGGCTTCGATCTGGGTCTCGCCAGGTCCGCCGACAAATCCCAAGCCGCCACGCTGACGTTCAAGGTGGGTCCAGGCCCGCACCAGCCGCGTCCGCTGATAGCTGAGCGCAGCCATTTCGACCTGCAACACCCCTTCGCGGGTACGCGCACGGTCGCTGAAAATCTCAAGGATCAGCCCGGTCCGGTCGAGGATCTTGACCTTCCATGCCTTTTCCAGATTGCGCTGCTGAACCGGGGTCACCGGCCCATCGATCAGAACCAGTTCAACCTCGTTCTCACGAAGCCGCTCGCCCAGTTCCTCGATCTTGCCACTGCCAAACAAATAGCCGGGCTGGGCGCGTTGCAGGCGTACGATTTCAGACCCGATCACGTCCAGATCGGGCAAAGCGGCGGCCAGCGCAACCGCCTCGGCCAGCGCCGGTTCGGGAACGCGGCGCTGTTCATCTGATTTGATTTCGGGATGCAGCACCCAGGCCCGGGTGCGCGTCCGGTCATGTTCCATCAAGAGGCGTCTTCGCCCTCATACAGGTTGATCGGCTGTGATGGCATGATGGTTGAAATCGCGTGCTTGTACACCAGCTGCGACTGTCCGTCGCGGCGCAACAATACACAGAAATTGTCGAACCAGGTGATCACACCCTGCAATTTCACGCCATTGATCAGGAAAATTGTAACCGGAACCTTAGCTTTCCGTACATTGTTCAGGAAGGCATCCTGAAGATTCTGTCTGTCCGAAGCCATATTTATATAATCTCGCCATTGTTCTTGCCACGCGTTGCGGACCAACACGCTCCCTCCGGTTCAGTATGGAGCGCCGCGTAAAGATATTCCAGACGAAAAATTAAGCAGAAAAAACGGCCGGACCCAACCGCTTCAATCCCGCCACAGCGAAGGAGTGATCAGGGCGATGATCGCAAGTGTCTCGAGCCGGCCAATGACCATCGCCGCGCACAGCGTCAGCTTGGCCCCTGCGGACAGGTCTATCAACCGGATCGGAACATCAGTGGCCAGTTCAATCAGCGGACCCGTCGTGCTGAGCGTTGCGACGCTGAGCACCATGGCCTGTTCGAACCCGGCCCCCATAGCGGCCAACAAAAGGTTGAACACTGCCAATGTCAGCGCAAAGAGCATTAGAAAAATCCAGGCGATAAACGCGCCGTCCCTTTGAATGCGTCGGTTACCGCCTCCAACCCCGCTGACTGACGAGGGATAGATCAACCGGTCGATCTCGCGCGCACCATTCAGGTACAGGGCAAAAACGCGCAGCAGTTTGACACCGCCAGCCGTAGTGGCGACCCCGCCACCGATCAGCGCCAGCCCCATCAGCAACAATCCGGGCGTTCCCAGACCAGACAATTGCTGCGCATCATCCCAGTTTGCGCTTTCAAACCCGGCGGTTGTCAGAAAGGCCAGAACAGTGAACAGCATACCCCAGATGACCTGCAATGCCTGCAAAGGTTCGATTTGCCCGCCGATTTCCGTAACGCCTGCAATAACGCGAAAGAACAGTAACGCAGCAACGGCCAGCACAATCATCAGGCCAATGCGAAACTCCGGGTCCGTATCCAGTCGGGAATAACCGGATGTTGCCGTGTCGGTCGAAAATGTCAGGCGCGAAAGGGCGAAGAACAGGAACAGAAACAGGATCGCCTCGCCCGTGAATCCCGCTTGCGCGCCTTCCATACCACCCACCGGAGAAATTCCCGACGTCGCCATGACCGACATTGCGTGGCAAACGGCCGTCAGACCATTTTCGCCAGCGATCAGAAGAAGGATCCAGATCACTGCCGTCAGCCCGGCATAGACCGGGGTCAGTCCCTTTGCCACACGGAGCAGCCGGCCACGTGGATCAACGCGTTCGCTTTGCGCAACACCCGATACCGGGCGACCCGGCTGACCGCGTGCCGTGACCTCGAACCCACCTAGCGACAAAGGCGCAAGGATTGCCGCGGCGGCAATCCACATCAGCAAACCGCCCATCCATCCAACCAAGGCACGCCACAGGTGCAGCGGGGCCGTCAGGCGGTCTGGATCCGGAAACAGATCCGCCCCTGTGGTCGTAAGGGCACTAACCATGTCAAAGTAAGCGTTCAGGAATGTGGTCGTTCCCAGCGCGTCGTGAAATGGAATTGCAAGAAAGACGGGAAGAATGGTGAAACATGCGAGCATCACCGCCAATTGTCCCAAAGTCCCACGCCGTGGCACGCGATTGGACGAGGCCAATGCGATACTGGCGACCAGAAACAACCCTATGATACCGGAATACAGAAACGATCGGGATGTGTCGTGATCATCCAGCGCCAGCGCGTAAACTGCCGGAACCCACATTGCCAGTGACGCAATAGCCCAGATCAGAAGAAACAGCGGCAACCGCCGCAATAGCCCAATCTGTTGTATCCCCGCATGCGCCATCAGAAGAAATCGATTGAAACCTGCATCAGGCGTTCGACCTCAGGCACGTCCTTGGCCATGGCAAAAATCGCGACGACATCCTTTTCATCGATCCTGAGGCTGCCCGTCGGTCGCATCACCTCATCCCCTTTGCGCACGGCCCCAACCAGTACGCCTTCGGGAAAATCGATATCGCGCAGCTTTTGCCCCGCCATGGGAGAGGTTGACAGAACCTCGGCCTCGATCACTTCGGCCTCAGCATCTCCGATCGAGTAGACCTGTCGCACCCGGCCATGACGGATGTGGCGCAGGATAGAACTGACGGTGGTTGCCCGCGGATTGATATACGCGTCGATCCCCAAAGGTCCCATCAACGCCACCATGCTGGGATCATTGATCAAAGCAATCGCCAACGTGCAACCCTCGGCCTTGGCCCGCACAGCGGCCAGCATGTTCGTGCGGTCATCATCCGTAACCGCCAGCATTGCATCCGCCCTGTCGATACCGGCCTCGCTCAACAAACTGGCATCAAGACCATCACCGTGCAGCACAATCGTTCGTTCCAGCGCCTCGGCGGCGATCTCGGCGCATCGGCGATCCCGCTCGACGATTTTGGCGCGCACGCGGCTTTTTTGTTCTTCCAGAGTTCGCGCCACTTCAAGCCCGACATTGCCGCCGCCCACGATCACCACGCGATCCTGACGCTTTTGGGTCTTGCCAAACACCTCCATGGTGCGATCCACGTCTTTTACATTGGTAAAGACGTAGCATTCGTCGCCGACAAACAGCTGATCCTCGGATTCTGGTGCAAACAGCGTTCCATCGCGACGCACCCCCACTACGATCGAACTGAGCGTCGAGAACAAATCGGTCAGTTGCCGCAAGGGCGTGTTCACGATCGGGCACTCCTCATCAACGCGAATTCCCAAAAGCTGCGCCTTGCCGTCCATGAAAATCTCGGTGTCAAAGGCGGACGGGGCCGACAGGCGGCGCATCGCGGCTGCGGCCACTTCGCGTTCGGG